>NZ_AWUR01000007.1:0-121013 GCF_000468835.1 Acidaminococcus sp. BV3L6
GATTTTTGCTCTGACTAAAAAAGGTTCTTCATCCCGCCTTCACTTCATTCCCTTATGATAGAATCCGAGGTGATTGCCATGAAAAAAATGACAGCGGCCGTATTGGCGGCCCTTCTTATGAGTCCCCTAGGGACATCTTTTTATGCTGCGTGTGAAGCGGCAAGTACGGACCTGCGTGTTTCCAGTGCCTCTTCACAGCCACTGCCGCCTAGTCCTCCGCCGGATGGAATGCCCCCGCAAGGAATGCCGCCGCAAGGGGGAATGGGCGGCTTCAATCCACCGCAAACGGTGATGCAGGGAACTGCGAAGGTGACCGTAACTAAGGCGCAAACCCTTACGGAAAAGACCTATACCTCCACAGGGAGCAATGAAAATGCCCTGCGCGTCAAAGGTGCCACAGTCACGCTAAAAAGCAGCAAAATCGAAAAATTGGGCGGCACTTCGTCTTCTACGGAAGGCGGCGACTTCTACGGCATGAATGCAGCTGTTTTGGCAACGGATGGGGCAGCGCTTACTGTGGAAGATACAGCCATTACGTCAAACGCACCCAATGGCAACGCCCTTTTTAGCTACGGCAAAGGTACGAAAGTATCGGCACAAAATGTCACCATCCATACGACAGGACGCAATTCCGGCGGTCTTCAGACAACAGGCGGAGCCAGCATGAAGGCCGTTGACGTAAAGGTCTTGACAGAGGGAGATTCCGCCGCGGCCATTCGTTCCGACCGAGGGGGCGGAACGGTCCGCGTTACTGGCGGCACGTTTGAGACCAAGGGACATGGATCCCCGGCCATCTACTCCACGGCAGATATTGCCGTAACAGGAGCGGCTTTGCGTGCGGCCCATTCTGAAGGGGCCGTTATTGAAGGCAAAAATAGTATTTCCCTTACGGACTGCAGTTTGGAAGGCGCCATGGATGAATCGCGCCTGATGGGCCCTAAAACAATCCAAGAAGAAAATACGCAGGGAATCATGATCTATCAATCCATGAGCGGCGATGCGGAAGAAGGCAAGAGTACTTTTTCCATGGTCGGGGGATCCCTTATGGTTCATAAAGGCGATGTCATTTATGTAACCAACACGAAATGCCGTATTTTCCTGGACCATGTGGACATTAAGCAGGAGGATGCCCAAAAAGCCCTTATCCGTGTCTCGGGTAACAGCGCCTCGAGGGGCTGGGGGAAAGCTGGTGTCAATGGAGGAGATGCTGTCATTACGACCAAGGACCAGACTCTTTCCGGCCGCATTGTGACCGATACCATTTCCAAACTGGACCTCACTTTGGGGGCGGGAAGCACTTTTACGGGTTCGACCCAAATTGAAGAAAATCGTGCGGCGTCAAAAGCGGACGGCACCCTTTCTGTGACCGTTGAAAAAGGCGCCGTGTGGGACCTGACAGAAGACTCCGTTGTGACGCAGCTTGTCAATCACGGCACCATCCATAAAAACGGCCATACCTTGACCGTTAAGAAATGAAAGTGATAGGGGATTGATGCAGACGCCTAAACCTGCAAGCAGGAAGGCTAAAGCTGCCTGTGATAACTAGCTGAAAGGCCCAACGCACGGCGCCAAACCATCCCTCTTCAAGAGAGGGCGCCGAATATATTTTTCGATAACACGGTTTTGCGGTCTGCCTGGCCAGCAGAGCTTGTGCCTACGGACAGCCTTGAATCATCGAAAAATGCCCCTTGCTCCTTCTCGTGTGTAGACGTCTTACCAAAATCGCTCCATGAAGGGGTTCAATTCATGAACCCTTTCATGGTCTCCCACCCTGGTAAGGAAGAACAGCATATGCCGTCTCTAAGGAAAAAGATAGAACCAGATAGAGCTAATAAGAAGAAATTGCTTCCTAATTTCATGCTGTAAAACATCTTTAGGTTAATTAAAAATAAAAATATTGCTGGTCCAACAAGAAGGTCTCAAACCGAATTCGTGTCTTGATTCGGTTTGAGGCTTTCTTTATATTTTTTTTCTTTAGGTTCGATGCACGTCTTACGGTCTTTTCCCCTCCGATTTTCAGCCTCCTAGCCTCCTAAGCCAGGCGAATCGTCTTAGCCAAGGGTCATCTTTCATTTCATATCGCCCGCTTTAGCCAAGCTGCCCTAGCAGCGCCTTAGTTAACCGCTTAGGCTCCATCACCCGACTTTTCGCCCAATTTACCCCATAAATTGTTTACAAATAAATCACACAATATGGTAGAATAAGGAAATCATGGAAGCTTGGAGGAACATGGCTGTGAGAAAAAGACGCAATCTTGATATGACGCACGGACCTCTGCTTGGGAAAATTCTTCTTTTCAGTGTGCCCGTCATGCTGACAAGCCTTCTGCAGGTTGCCTTTAACGCGGCCGATGTCATTGTGGTCGGTCAGTTTGCGGGCTATAGCAGCCTTGCTGCCGTTGGCAGTTCGACATCAACCATCTTTCTCTTCATCAACATGCTGGTTGGGATTTCCGTTGGCGTCAATGTCCTCATTGCCAACTATGTTGGCGCCGGAGATAAGGACCGGGAAATTTCCCATGCCCTTCATACGGCGATGACCGTTGCCCTTGTAGGCGGTCTTATCATGGGGAGCGTTGCCATCATCTTCATTCCTTACGTCTTGCACTGGATGAGTACACCGCCGGATGTCTATGATAAAGCGCTCCTTTATATGCGTATCTATTTTTCAGGAACCCTCTTTCTCATGGCCTATAACTATGGGACGGCAGCGCTGCGCGCCATTGGTGATACGGAGCGGCCGCTTTTCTTCCTCATCATTAGTGGCGTGACGAATGTGGTGCTGAACCTCATCTTCGTCATTTTCCTGAAGCTTGATGTGGCCGGTGTAGCTCTTGCGACCATCATTAGTGAGGCCCTCAGTGCCTTCTTGGTCCTTCGCTGCCTTAGCAAGGAAACAGGGCCCTGGCGTTTGACGTTCGGCGCCTTGCCATCCATCGCAACGCCCTTTATGACCTTTGCCGTATCGGTGTTCCTGCGGGCATCCAGGCCTGTCTTTTCAGTCTTTCCAACGTCGTCATCCAAGGCGCTATCAATACTTATGGCAGTCTGGTCGTAGCAGCTTGCGGCGCCGCGGCCAACATTGAAAACGTCATGTATATCCTCATGAATGCCTTCCATCAGGCGAGCATGACCTTTGTGGGACAAAACCTGGGCGCCGGTAAATGGGAGCGCGTGAAACGGGTTGTTACAATCTGTGTCAGCCTTGTGACCTGTGTAGGCATCATGGAGGCCATTGCCGCGCGGCTCTGGGCACCGGAAATGATTGGCCTTTTTAACAGCAACCCTGATGTCATCGCTTATGGTGTAGAACGGCTTTTGTGGGTGACCGCCCCTTATTTTGTTTTTGGCATTGCAGACGTCCTCGTTGGCAGTATCCGCGGCTTCGGGATTTCCGTTGCTCCCATGGTCGTGAACCTTTTTGCGACCTGCGTCTTCCGCCTGGGCTGGATTGCCTACCTCGGCGCCCCGAACTGCCCTGTTTCCCTTGTTTATTTGTCTTGGCCCATTTCCTGGGTTATCCTTCTTACCGTCCTTTCAAGCTACTGGTTCTACCTCTATCACAAGATGGGGCGCCTTCAAAGACGCAAAGGGGATGTGACCATGACCGTTGCCTGAGGATGCTTGTTGTTCAGAAAAATACAGATCCTAAAAAATATTGCCCTCCACATGAGAAAAGGAAATCCTATCTCGTGTGGATTTTTACTGATAAAATAGAACGGTTAAATGAAAATAAACTCAAGAAATTGGTGAAATGTGATAAGTTTTTCGAGATTAAGTAAAATTAATTACAATATAAATGAACTTGCAAATTGAAATTGTGAAGGATTTGTGAAGGCCTTTACGTGAACGAAAAGGAGCGTATAATGAAAAACATTCAAGAAAGGAATAATCAAAATCCGTTTCTTGAAGGGAAACTGATCTTCCCAGCTCATTTGAACCAATCTGAAAGGGAGGGATTCTTCATGATTAAAATGGCAGAAGAAAAGATGTTTCGTACCTGGGACCTCGTTATGGTCTTTCTAGCAACAGGTTCCTTTTCCTCAAAAAAATCTGGCATGACGGGTCCTGCCCGTCAGTGGAACGCACTCATTTCCTGAAATGAAGGCCGCTGCCTACGGGCGGCGGCCTTTGCCGCTGAAAAAAGAGTTCACAAAGCCATCAAGATAGGGTATAGTGAAAGGAGCATAAGTATATTTTACAAGGATGCCGCTTAGACGGCAAAAGGAGGCATGACAATGGACTGCAGTACCATGAAACCGACCGCTTTTCGTGAGCTTGTTCGTTCCGGCCGCTTTACAGGTCAGACTTCTGGCGTTTGCAATGGCTACGCTCAAGCAAACCTCGTCATTTTGCCCAAGGACCTGGCCTTTGATTTTCTCCTTTTTGCAACACGCAATCCCAAACCTTGCCCCATCCTTGATGTAACGGAAGTGGGAAACCCCGAGCCGCGCCTTGCCGCGCCCGGTGCCGACCTGCGCTATGACATTCCCAAATACCGCATCTATCGTCACGGCGAGATGGCAGAAGAAGTGGCCACCCTTGAACAATATTGGCGTGATGACCTTGTCGCCTTTCTTCTCGGCTGCAGCTTTTCCTTTGAAGGACCGCTCCTTGACGCGGGCCTTGAAGTACGCCACATCACGGAAGGGCACAACGTTCCCATGTATATTACGAACCGCGAATGCATCCCCGCCGGCGTCTTCCATGGACCAACTGTTGTTTCTATGCGCCCTATGAAGATGAAGGACGCCATCCGTGCCGTCCAGGTCACAAGCCGTATGCCCAACGTCCATGGCGCTCCCATTCATATGGGGGACCCTGCCGCCATCGGGATCAAGGACATCAATCATCCTGATTTTGGGGAACCAAGCACCATTGGTCCTGGGGAAATTCCTGTATTCTGGGCCTGCGGTGTAACGCCTCAAGCCGTCGCCATGGCCGTAAAACCTGAGTTTATGATTACGCATGCTCCTGGTCACATGTTCGTCACCGACCTTCTTAACTCAGAACTAAGCATTCTCTGATTACTTTGGATCCACGCCCCTTGCGGAGTGGGTCCTTTTCCTCAATTATCCAAAGGAGTTTTCTATGAATATCACCGTCTACTGTGGATCCCAGTTTGGTGCGGATCCCATTTACCAAGAAAAAGCCAAAGAACTGGGACACTGGATCGGCACAAATGGCCATACCCTCATCTATGGAGGTGGCAAGATTGGCCTTATGGGTGCCGTAGCGGACGCGGTGCTTGCCGAGGGAGGTCCCGTCATTGGGGTCATCCCGGAATTTTTGAAGACCCCGGATAAGGTCCATGACCGGCTCACAAAGCTTTATACGGTGAAAACCATGGAAGATCGCAAAAGACGGATGATCGACCTGGGCGAAGCCTTCATTGCCCTTCCCGGCGGGCCAGGAACCTTGGAAGAGATCTCTGAAATCATGAGCCTAAGACGCCTCAAAAAGTGCACCGCGCCCTGCCTCATCTACAATGTAAGCGGCTATTATGATCCTTTGGAATCCATGTGTCAGCGCATGGGCCGGCAGGAATTCATCGTTTCTGACTATGAAGAAATTGTGCTCTTTCCTCGCTGCCTCGACGAGATCCGTTATTATCTGGAGGAGGAAGAAGGATGAAGAAGATTATCGTAGCGTCTGACCTTCATGGTTCGGGTTTTTACACGAAAAAACTCATGGCAGCAGCCGCACTGGAAAAGGCGGAACGAATGCTTCTGTTGGGGGACCTGCTATACCATGGGGCCCGCAATGATCTTCCCAAAGGCTATGCCCCTAAGGAAGTCATTGCGCTACTTACGAACGCGCCTTGCCCCATATCGGCTGTACGGGGCAATTGCGACAGTGAAGTTGATCAAATGGTCCTTGCTTTCCCTATCATGGCGGATTATGCCCTCATGATGGTAGGGGAACGGACCTATTTTGTGACCCATGGCCATCATTATAATCTGAGTGCCTTGCCGCCCTTGGGCCCAGGTGATATCCTGCTCCATGGCCATACCCATGTGCCTAGTTGGACGCCCTTTGGGACAGATCACTGGGTTCTCAATCCTGGGTCCGTGACCTTACCCAAAGAGAATTCGCCCCATAGCTACCTCGTCATAAAGGGCAGCAAAGTCACGTGGAAAACCCTTGACGGGGAGATTTTTCATGAGATGGATCTTGCAAATTAATCCTTATAAAGGAAATTTACGAGAGGCATGAAAAACAGAAGCTGTGAAGAAATGAGTTTACCATTTCTTCACAGCTTCTGTTTATATTGACAAGAAGTATAATTTCGACAACACATTGGATGCTTGTGTCTTGCGGTCTTTTTGCCTTAGAACTCGACTCGTAGAATCAATCCGCCTTTGTCAAAGCGATGGACCGAAATTGGGGAATTTCCATAAACGGCTATGATTAATATTTCCCGGTTTTGGTGGTAGATGAGAAGCAACGTACCGTTTTCCTGAGAGCGCGGCTAGCGAGGCAGATTCGTCTGGATTCTGAGGGTGCTTTAAAGCGCTAGCGGAAAGTCGAAGAAAATGTGTAAGGGTGAATCTAATCGGTGCCCACAACAGTTGGGAGAAGGTTTGGCACCGGCCTTCGTGTTTGTTCCTTGCGGTCTTTATCCTTGTTGTTCACGAATTATTTAATGACGATACGGGTGCCTTTTATTCCGAAGATGGTTCCATATGGTTTACTAATGGCATTTAAACGTGCCAAAATGGATTCCTGTTCCTTTTTACTAGCAAGATGGGGGATTCCACGTTCCAGTGGATTCCTTCGTGTCATATCAAGATTGAGAGGAACTAGAGAAAACGTCATCTCGTTCGGCGTGATTTCAAAATCAATCAGAGCGTTTTGAGAGAATCGGCGTTCCGATCCAAACCCTATGAAATGACCCTCCTTATCCTTACTTCGGTTCCCATGCAAGGTGGAGGGAAGGGTCTCTGGACCATAACCATAGGATTCATACATTTCAGGACAAATGATGGATTCACCGGCTTCAAATTCCATAATGAGACTTCCAATGTTGTAGAAAATTGGTTTTCCTTTATATATTTCAACGCCTCTCATGAAATGCGCACCATGACCAACAAATGCTGCCGCTCCCGCATCAATGGACTTATGAGCATAATCGCGGATAAAAGCGGGCGGCTCATCTGAATACCAGTTTTCATTGACGCCCTCATGAGTGTGGAGGGAAGCTAGAACAAAATCGGAACGCTTTGCAGCATCTCGGATACGAGCCAGTAACGCTTCTTCGTCATAAGGGTTGGCATAGGTCCGAACATGAGGCGTTTCCCCTTTTTCGATGGTGAGACCCCCTTCAAAAAGTGATCCGAATAGGAATGTGTCAGCAGGAAAAGGTTTAAAGGTTTCAATCTTTGCCCCAACACGGTAACTTTCTGCTGTTCCAAGGAGTTCGTCAATTTTTCTCAGCTCATTATATTCCTTTTCTGGAAGGACGAAGGAACGTTTCCAACGTAAGGGTGCGCATCCTGGTCGGCCTTCAACTCCATTTCCGGGATTACTTGCCGCAAACACTTCGGAGCGTGTAGAAGAGGCAGCAACAATGGCGATACGGCCATCTTTGCCATCAAAAAAATGGGCCTTTCGAGCTTCATCGAGAGTTCTTCCAATACCAAGGGCTGTTAGCCCTTGGGCTTTTGCTGCATCTATCGTGTTCAGTATTCCCTCGACACCAAAGTCTCCTGTATGGTTATGAGCAAAATTTACATAGGAGATATGTAAATCGGAAAATTCCTGAAGTGTCTCCGGCGGGACGGATGTAATGTAACCTCGTCCTGCCGCTGGGTAGGAGGAACGTTTTGGTGTACAAAATTCGGCATTTGCAAATGCTACATCAGCATGATCAAATAATGAAATCAATTCTGGGTCTAGTCGGTTTCTAAGATTTCTACTTGAAAACAGCGCATCACCACAAACTAAAAAATGCATGGCAGCCTCCTTATTGTGCCAGAGAAATTGTTTCAAAAAACTGCTTAGTACGGAGTTCTTTCGGATGATCAAAGATTTCTTCCGGTGTTCCTTCTTCTATGACCATGCCGTCAGCCATGAAGACGACTTTATCGGAAATAGTTTTGACAAAATTCATTTCATGAGAAACGATAACCATGGTTTGGCCCTCTTCAGCCAAAGTTCGAATGACTTGAAGTACTTTACCAATCATCTCGATATCAAGGGCTGATGTCGGTTCATCAAAAAGCAGTACTTGGGGAGAAAGAGCAACGGCTCTAGCAATGGCGGCACGTTGTTTTTGCCCACCTGAAAGTTGGGCAGGATAGAATTTACAGCGTTCTTCCATATCGACTTTCCTCAAAAGTCGATGGGCAATTTCCGTTGCTTCTTCCTTTTTCATGTGTTTGACCTTTATAAGGCCAAACACAATATTTTCAAGAACTGTCATTTCACTGAAGAGATTGAATTGTTGAAAAACCATTCCTGTATGAAGGCGGAGGAAATCGATATCATTGTTGGACATATGGGCTGCATCAAACCGATGCCCATCAAAGAGATAGGTGCCGGAATCCGGGTGCTCTAAATAGTTGATACAGCGAAGGAGTGTGGATTTACCGGCACCTGATGGACCAATAATCGAGACAACCTGACTTTTGGCCACGGATAGATAAACGTTTTGTAAGATGTGATTTGTGCCGAAATATTTGTTAATGTTCTGCAGGGAAAGCAATGTGTCATTTTCCATAATGATTCTTTACTCCTTTACCAAGGCTTCTTGCGTTTTGACTTTATTTGAACGAATTGCATTGTCACTACGTTTAAGTCGACGTTCCAGATAGGCAAAAATTCGTTCTGAGATAAGGGATAGAACCCAATAAATGAGGGAGAGCGCAATGTACATTTCAAAGAATCTTAGGTTTCTCCCAGAAATCAATCGGCTAGCGGCTGTCATTTCCACGACAGAGCAGACAAAAGCCAGTGATGTTCCTTTTAGGAGTCCAATGAAAATGTTTCCTAAAGAAGGAATAGCAATCTTTAGTGTTTCGGGAAGAATGATATAGTGAAAAAGTTGCGCTTTGGTGAGACCAATGGAATAACCGGCTTCAATCTGCCCTTTATCAATGGCTTCTAATGCCGCACGGATAGTTTCACTGGCATAGGCGGCTTCATTAAGTGAAAAGGCAACAATGACAAAAATCATTCCCGACAGGGAGTTGATGGAATATTGGGTCTCAAAATAACGGTTAGCGTATTCCAGCGCAATGGGCACGCCGTAAAAGGAAATGTAGAGTTGGACCAGAAGTGGTGTTCCTCTCATATAGGAAACATATATTGTGGCCAAGCGACGAAGGATTGGAACGCGGTACGTCTTGATTAGGGCAATGGCAAAGCCGAGAATCAGGGCGAAGCATGCGGATACCATTACAATTTCCATTGTAATAGGAAGGTATGGCAGTAATTGGGGAATCCCGTCAATGACGACCTGAGGGTCAAATAGTTTCGGCATGATGGTACAGTCCTTTCTGGTACTGAATTATTTTTGGTGGGCTTTATCGTAGTTTGCTTTGTTGGAGTAGTCATTCCCCAAGGTTTCCTTGGATAGTTTGCTCAGCGTATTGTCATCCAGCATGGATTGAATGGCCTTGTCAAAGTCTGCGGCTATCTTGCGACCTTCTTCTGTCTTGGGGAAAATGAACCATTTGTATGGATCTGCCAATTTACTGACTTTATCCATTTCATCCTGAGGAAGGGAGACGTAATCGTATTGGTAGCCAAATTCTTCTGTATAGAGTTTCAAACGTGATTCCATCCCTTTTAAGAGGTTCATGCCATCTCCCATATTGAGCCGCCGGAAATAGGACCCCCAGTCTTCGTCAGAATAGTGGAGAATGATGGGATTGTTGGGGAACATCCTATTGTAGGCCTCGACAAATTGCTGCCACGATTCTCCTTTCGGATTGGTGTAGGTTTCAAGACCTCCCAAGTCTTCTAATTTTTTGATGGGATGAGTCTTCAGAACGCCCTTGGTAACAAAAAAACCTGCCGGTTCATAGTAGTGGGGAACTGAAGTAAATGTATATTTTTCAGCTCTCTGAGCCGTTTTATTGAGGCTCCCAAAACCAATTTGATAGCGTTCAGAATCGATACCTGCAAAAACACTGGCAAATTCCGTTTTATCAAATTTAAGTTCGTAGCCTGCCCGTTTGGCAGCTTCTTTTAGGACAGCGACTTCATACCCCGTTAGCTGTCCATCTTTTCCTATATAGGAAACTGGACGAACCATCCCCTCTGTTGCTGCAACGAGCGTTTTTTTCGGAGCGGAACCTTCTTTTGTTCCGCAGCCTGCCGCTAGGACAGCAACAACCAATAATGAACCTAGAATCCAGGACTTCAAATTCATTTATAATTCCTCCCTAATTGATAGACTTCATCTTAGATGAGCTTTATCATAGTTTTCTTTGCTGGAATAATCATTTCCTAAAAACTGCTTGGAAAGTTTGCTGAGCGTACCATCCTTTTGTAGGGCTTCAATGGCTTTGTCAAAGTCTGCCGCCATTTTGGCACCTTTTTTTGTCTTGGGGAATACAAAATAAGTGTTAGGATTGGTCAACTTTCCAACTTTATCCATTTCCGTTTGGGGTAGAACTACAAAATCAAATTGGTAGCCATACTCCTGCGTTAAGAGGTAAAGACGCGTTTCATTTGTCTTTAGGACATCGATACCATCATCTTGATTCAGTCTCCTATAATAAGCAGCCCATCCTTCGTCAGAGTAGGTGACTTTGATGGGGGAATCAGGATGCAGTTTGTTGAATGCTTCCACATACTGCTGCCAAGCATTTCCTTTGGTTGGGTTAAGATACGTGCGTAGCCCACCGAGATCTTCAACTTTTTTCACGGGATGTTTTGCAAGGAATCCTCTGGGGAAAGCAAATACGGCTGGTTCATAATAATGGGTGACTTTAGTAAAATTATATTTTTCTTCGCGAATTGGCGTTTTTGAAATACTGCCAAATCCGATTTGATATCTTCCTGAATCAATTCCGGCAAAGATGCTAGCAAATTCAGTTGTTTGGAACTGAATATTATAACCAGCTTTCTTAGCAGCTTCCCGCAGAACTTCAACTTCGTAGCCTGTCAGCTTATTATTCTTATCCATGTAAGCAATTCCTTTCATGGAACCTTCCGTTGCTGCAACAATGGTCTTTTTTTGAGTTGGGGAGGTAGTATTGTCAGAACTTCCGCATCCTCCAAGGAGTAAGACAACTGTCATCAAAAAAAACAGCCAGCTTTTTGTCATTTTATTCATCGTGGCGACCTCCTCATCGTAATAAAAGCCCTCATCCCATTTTTTTGTATGGGACGAAGGCTCGTGGTTCCACCCATGATTTACCCCCTATATCGCTATAGGAAATCTTAGCAGGTACAAAGATCTGCATGCGTGATAACAGACGCTGCTGGTGCCGCCTACTCAAGATGTTCGGGGCACAGGCTCCAAAAGGCACTTCCATTGCTGAGACTGCATCCGCTTTCACCATTCGGACTCTCTGTTTCAGTCGTAAAGCAATGTACTCTCTTTCTTCATGGTCTTATTGGGATATTGAATTCATGTGAAATATGTTATTCATAAATTCCTAGTAAGTCAATAAAAATTAGAGAAAAATTATCTATTATTTAGTGGCTGCATAAAAATGTAATATATAATACAGATAAAGTCTTTTAATATGACTAGAAAACAGATTGGAAATCATACTATTATGATGACAAAAGGTGTAAAAAAACGGTGGCTGGAAGAAATTTATAATTATTAAGTTATGAGATACAGTTCTCTAACCAACAAAGGAAAAAGGATGTTTTTTGCTTTCTCAGGAATAACGGGTTTTTCTTTTTGTCACACATTGTCCAATTCTTTTGGGTACAATAGAGAAAACATATCTGCCAGGAAGCAGGAGGACAAAATATGATCAAGAAACAGTTTATTGCAGGTGTTCTTGCCGCATCCCTTTTTGGCTTTGGCGGTGGGGTGATGACGGCTCAGGCTTTTGATTTTGGATCCGTTCTGAAACTCGGCGGTATCAGCTACCTCGTCAATCAGTTTGGCGGAGAAATCAATACCTTCATTAACAAGATTTTTTCCCAAAATGAAGTCAGTACGGACTATGCAACAAAGGTCGTGCCCATCCTCAGTATGGGGACGGGCGGCTACATCGGTGCTGTCCAGGTCGTGGGGCCAAAAGCCCAAGTGGATAAGGTAAAAGCCGTGGGCCAGCTTGAATTCAAATTCAGTAAGATTGCCCGTATCAAAGGCCTCATCCCCATTGACAACATCAATATTACAAACGTGAATCGCGTCGAAGGCGTCGGCGTCTCCGCTGTTATCGATTTTAAGCTGTAAGAGAAAAAGAAAAAGGCCGCACAGAAATGATGGAATCATTTCTGTGCGGCCTTTTTCTGTGATGATGGGGGATGGGCTAACTCGTCACTGGCCTCTCTTTTTTCTGCAGGGACAAGAAACGTACCCCCGACAACACGATGGTCGCGCAGCAGCAATCCGTCCCTTTGCCGGGGCGGGGGACCATCAAGCGGGTGGGAAGGGGGTGCCCCGACATTACAATATGAGCGGGAGCAAGGAGCATTTTTCGATGGTTCAAGGCTCTCTGTAGGCAGACCATTTACCATATCAGGCAGACCGCAGAACCGTGTTATTGAAAAATCAATTCGGCCTCCGGTTCCGAAGGGTGGTTTGGGTCCGCACCCTTAGAGATTGTCTCTTGCGGTCTTTTGGAATCATAACATCAATCGGTGTATTTGGGCCGCCCGATTAAGAGCATATTAAATAAAAGGGTAGCCCGATTTTTGGACTGACCTTTTATTTAATTTTCCAGTGCCTTCTTTAATCTCCCAAAGGCCTCCTCAATCACAGCCCTCGGTGCCGCCATATTGAAGCGCTCGAATTGGGCGGTTTCCGGCCCGAAGATCTTTCCCGAGTCAAGCCAGAGTTTGGCTTTATCCGTAACGGCTTCTTCCAAGCCTTCATCCGAAAGACCATATCCGGAAAAGTCAATCCATACCAGATAGGTGCCTTCGGGATCGGTCATGACTGCTTGAGGAAGGTTCTTCTTGACAAAGTCCCTCGTCCAGTCGATATTGCCCTTGATGTAGGCTACAAGTTCCTTTACCCAGGCGTCCCCTTTGGTGTAGCAGCTTTTTACGGCAATCTGCCCCATGATGCTGCCCTGACTGTAGCCAGACGCGGCATTGGCCCGGCGATACGCTTGGCGGAGTGTTTCATCAGGGATGATGATATTTCCCGGTTGGAAGCCTGCAACGTTGAATGTTTTGCTGGGCGATGTAAAGACAGCGAGGTTCCTGCGATATTTTTCATCAAGGGTCAGGAAACTTGTGAAGTGATGGGGCGCATAGACAAAATCGCAGTGGATCTCGTCGCAGAGGATGATGACATGGTGGGTAAGGCAAAGGTCTCCTAGGCGTTCCAGCTCTTTTCGTGACCAGACGCGTCCCACAGGATTATGGGGACTGCAAAGGAGCAGGGCTTTCACGTTGTGGGCGATCATCTTTTTTTCTACATCGTCAAAGTCAATCGTATAGCGGCCTCCTTCATTACGAAGCTGGCTATTGACAAAGACGCGGCCATTATCTTCAATGACTTCACGAAAAGGGTAGTAGACCGGCTGCTGAATCAAAATCGCGTCATTTGGGCGTGTAAAGGCCTTGATGGCTGTAGCAAGACCATAGACGACGCCGCAGCCCACTGTCACCCATTCAGGTTTGATGTGGTACCCGTGGTGGCGGGAAAACCAGCCATCCAAGGCTTCGTAGTAGTCCGCGTCAGGGTCGGTATAACCAAAGATTCCGTGATCGATACGGGCGTGAAAATCAGCGAGGATATCCTTTGGGAGAGCAAAATCCATATCAGCAACCCACATGGGAAGAAGGTCCGTACGGCCTTTTCGGGCAAGACCAAAATCATATTTGAGGCAGCTTGTTCCGTGTCGGTTCACCAATTCGTCAAAGGGGCTGTTGGGAGCCATTGTGCATCCTTCTTTCCTACTAATTATGTGTGATACATCCTATCATATCGGGGAACACTTTTTCTGTCAATGAATCGCAGGCAGCTTTACTTTTTTAGCTAAGAATAACTTTTTGCTGAAATGTGATATTAAATATCGCAAAAGATTAAATAAATAGCGATAAACAAACTAATATAATATAAAATATAAATATAATTTAAAATAAAATTTAACCGTGATTAATCTAAAATTATCCGTAATATTTACAAAATCATAAAGTTAATATATACTATCAATTAAATAAAGGCCTTTTTTGAGAAAAAGAACCGATAGCCATTTAAAATTATCAATAAAAAACAATGGCTTGTTCGTGAGAATGCCGCTTTGGAGAGCGGTATAAAAAACATACTCCGGATGGGGGAAGGGCTTTACCATGAAGCACTGGGGAAAAGGGTTACCCATACTTACCTTTTATCACCACGGCCATATGAATGGAATTTCAGGACCAAATAATCCAGGGACTATCATCCATACGGTCTTTTGTGCTGTAAATCGTGAAGCGGTTTTTATTTCTGCCGATGGGACCAACAAAAGGGCCATTTTTCAGTGAGAGGAGTCATGACAATGAAACAACACAAGAACCTTTTAACCAAGGGAACGCTCGCCGCTGCCGTGCTTGCCATGGTTTTTGCTGGTACGGCTTATGCCGCTGACACGGCGACCGGTACCGGAAATGGAGTTGCCCAAGGAACCAATTCACAAGCAACGGATGCTACGGATACAGCAGTTGGAAAAACTGCGAAAGCGACGGGAAAGGGAAGTACGGCGATTGGCAACGGTGCCGCTGCGTCCGGGGCTAATTCGGTAGCAGAAGGAAACGGTGCCACTGCATCTGGGGTTAATTCGGTAGCAGAAGGCTACCAAGCGAAAGCAAGTGCTTCAAGTGCCTTGGCTGTGGGAAATGGCGCAAATGCAACGGCAGAAAACGCTGCCGCTTTTGGTGCGTTGTCCCGAGCCATAGGAATCGGCAGTGTTTCGCTGGGTGCTAGTTCAACGGCTAATTCAGAGGGAACCGTGGCGTTGGGCAGAAGTTCGTTCGCCGATGGAAAATCCTCTATAGCGATTGGTGATTATGCCCAGGTAAAATCCAATGGATATTCCCTAACCAGTATCGCTATCGGTCGAAATGCCTACGTCCTCAACGGAACGGGACAGCAGGAATACGAATTCAGCTTTAACAAGGATTCTTGGATAAAGACGAGTAGTGGTTTTTTTAGTTACAAGTATGATCCCAAAGAGGGAACGGATGCACTAGATCGACTTCCCGGCGGCATTGCAATCGGCACCAATGCCTATGCCCGTACGGGTTCTGTGGAAATCGGCAGTCATACTATGCAGGGGATGACTATGGCTGGAACGACTGTTGATAAGACATCGGCGAATATCATTGACATGACGACCATCGGTACGAACTCATACAACAAAGGTATGATGGCGACCATCGTCGGTGCCTATTCCATCAATACCGGAGACTTTGATGGCAGCGGTGGGTCTAATAGCCTTTCTTACGGTTCGCAGAACATGGGGTCCGTCCTCATTGGGTCCTTGAACCAGAACCGTTCCAAGGGAAATGGCCGCTATAGTGGCATTGCCAATACGATGGTCGGCGTTGCCAACATTGCAGAAAACGCGAATGGGGCACTCATTTACGGGGCGGGAAACAAGATTACGAATTCCAATAGTTACATCAACTTTAGTGGAAATACTGGCGCTGATTCGGCAGACGACCTGTTGGATAAACTTGCCACTGCGGTAAAAAATAGCGATGCTGGTGGAGCGGTTCTTGCCATTGGCGGCGGCAACACGGCAGATTACGCAAAGCATTCGATGATGATTGGCGTCAATACCACGCTTACTGGTACACAGAGCGATGTAAGTGAATTCAACATGATCAATGGGTTTGATGTGACGGCAAAAAATGTTGATCATGTGACGTCCATCGGGTACAAGAATACAATCAGTGATTCGAGTACGGTCCAGCTTATAGGCGACAACCGGAAATTGACAAATGTTAAGAACTCCGTGATTCTCGGCTCTGCCGAAAGCGAAATGGAACTGACCGCTTCGAAGGCCACCATCCTTGGCTACAATGCGAACGTACAGGCTGAAGGCGGCGTGGCTCTGGGTGCCGGATCCATTTTGAATGACTCGGAATCGGGATTGGATCAGTCCGGGTATAATCCGGCGACGAAGACAAACTCCACCGACACAAGCTACATTTGGCGTCCGACCCTAGCTGCTGTGTCTGTTGGTGTCAGCGGCACGGATACGCGCCGCATTACGAATGTCGCTGCCGGCATCAATGATACGGATGCGGTCAACGTGGCCCAGCTGAAACAGGTGGCAGGCAGCGCCGGCGGTTCGGCAAACCTCATTGCCGGCGACGGCATCAAGCTCGTCAAGGGTACCGACGGCTCCTGGACAATCAGCACGAACTTCGAGAACTCTGGCTCGGATGAAGTGACGTATAAGGATGCGACGAACACGGGGGATACGACCAACACGGACAGTGGCACGACTTCGGACACAGGCAAGGCGGCTGTCATCGAAACGAAACTTACGGCCGATGACGGCAATACGACAAGCCTTGGGGACAATAAGGACAATCAGCTTGGCATCAAGGGCGACGGCGAAAACATCAAGACCAGCGTCAGTGGCAGTGATGTGAAGGTTGCCCTCAGCAAGGACCTTAGCGTAAGCAGCATCACCATCAATAACGGCGGCCCGACCATCAACGAGGGCGGCATCGACATGAACAATACGAAGATCACCAATATCGCCGACGGGGATGTCTATGAAGGCTCCAAGGATGCCGTGAACGGCGGCCAGCTGTGGAGCGTCCAGCAAGGCATGAATGGACGCATCAGCCGCCTTGATACGAAAATCAATCGTGTCGGTGCCGGTGCAGCGGCCTTGGCAAACCTTCATCCCCTTGATTTTGATCCTGACGACAAGTGGAGTTTCTCCACTGGCTTTGGGAACTATCGCAATGCCAATGCCCTGGCTGTCGGTGCCTTTTATCACCCCGATGAAAAGAGTATGGTAAACATCAGCGGTACCTTTGGCAACGGCGAAAACATGGTTGGTCTGGGTGCAAGCTTCAAGCTTGGCAAGGAATCCTCCGTGACAAAGGGAAATCTCCAAAAGACCATTACAAACCTCCAGACGCTTGTGGCAAGTCAGGATAAAGCCATGAAAGCGCAAAATGAAAAAATCGCCAAGCTGGAAGCCATAGTGGCCCAGCTCATGGCAAAATAAGCTCACCAAAAACAAAAAAACTCCGCCCTTCGGGGACGGAGTTTTTTGTTTTTGGATGATGTGATCAGTGGTTGACTAGGCCAAGGCGGGCAATCATTTCCATGTCTTCTTTGATGGTTGTACCGCTTGTGGTAAGCATATTTCCCGTAATGGAAGCAGATGCACCGTGAAGCAGGGCCGATTCCCCGTTATCAGGAAGCAGCTTCCGGCCTGCGGCAAGACGGATGTTTGCCGTCGGGTTAATGAAGCGGAAGAGGGCGATGGTCCGCAGGATGTCTTCGGCAGGAAGGGAAGGGCGGCCTTCCATCCCTGTTCCGGGAATGGCCATAAGGGCATTGATGGGGATGGACTCGATGCCGAGCTCTTGAAGGGTAAAGGCCATATCGATGCGGTCCTGCCAAGTTTCTCCCATGCCGATGATGCCGCCGGAGCAAACACAGAAACCCGCGCGCTGGGCGGCCTTGATGGTGCGGATGCGGTCATCGAAGGTATGGCTCGTGCAGATATGAGGGAAAAAGCGGCGGCTGGTTTCAATGTTATGATGGTAGCTTGTGACGCCGGACGCAAAAAGGCGGCGCAGCTGGTCTTCGCTTAAGATGCCATGGGACGCGCAGAGGTCAATCGTCAGGTCTTTTTTCATGGCCTTGTAGATGGAAAGCGCTTTATCGAAATCCTTTCCCGTGAGGGCGCGGCCGCTCGTGACCATGGCAAAGCGGTTGGCACCGGCGTCCTGGTCCATTTTGGCCGTTTCCATGATGGTCTTTTCGTCAAGAAAATCGTATTCTTCACAGCTTGTGTGATGGCAGGCAGCTTGGGCGCAGTATTTGCAGTTTTCGCCGCAGCGTCCGCTTCGAGCATTGATGATGGTGCAGAAATCAACATGGTTGCCGCAAAAATGGCGCTGTAGGGCGCCGGCACCTTCTTGAAGTGCTGCAAGCGGCATGGTCAGCATATCCTGAACAAAGGCATCGTCTTTCTTGAGGCGATAGCCATCGATGATGGATTGTGTCATGGTTTTGATCGTTTGATCTGACATGGTCTCATAACCTCCCTTAATTGTACAGGTATCAGTATAACGAAAAAGAAAAACGAGAGTCAACGGTTAAATAATTATGGTTAACATAAAATGAAAGGGAACCGTGGAAAATCAGTTCATTGATATTATCGTGATAAAATCACGAAAATATCATAAATCACTTAATTAAATTAAGTAAAGTACTAAAAAACTAGAAGATACTGGGTGATTGTAATCGTCCGACAACTTGAATTATAATGAAGTCAAGAGAGATGACGGGCTGCCGCGCAGCCTGTCCAAGGAAAAAGGGAGGTTTATTTATGACAGCTCCTCTTGTCATTCGTGTCAAGGACCGCGATAATGTTGCCATTGCCGTCCATGACCTGGAAACGGACGTTGAAGTCATGCCCGGTGTTGTTACCCGTGACCCCATTCCACAAGCCCATAAGGTGGCCCTTGTGGATATACCCAAAGGGGGTGAAATTATCCGCTACGGGGTTGTCCTCGGTTATGCCAAGGACGACATTGCCTGCGGCAGCTGGATCAATGAACATATGCTGAATCTGCCCCAAAGTCCTTCCGTAGAACATATGGAATATGGGACCCATATTGTGCCGATGGAGGAACTCCCCACGCCGCCACGCACGACATGGATGGGTTATAAAAATACCGTCGGGCCTGCCGGTACGCGCAATATCCTCGGTATTGTGACGACTGTCCAGTGCGCTGCCGGTGTGGTCAACGTAGCCGTTCAGAAGATTAAACAGGAACTTTTGCCCAAATACCCTCACGTTGACGACGTTGTTGCCGTGAACCATCCTTATGGCTGTGGGGTTGCTATCAACGCCCCCCTTGCCGTCATTCCCATTCGTGCTGTGAGGAACCTTATCCGTCACCCGAACTTTGGTGGAGAAATCATGCTGGTTGGTCTGGGCTGCGAAAAACTGACCTATGACCGGCTTCTTGAAGAGAATGAAATCAATGCTGAAAACTGTCTCACCCTGCAGGACTGCAAGGGGCATGACGCCATGATGAAAGCCTTGATGGAAATGGCGGAACGGAAACTGCAACGCCTCAATCAGCGGCACCGTGAAGTCCTGCCTTTATCGGAACTGGTTGTAGGTATGCAGTGTGGCGGCAGTGACGCCTTCTCCGGCCTTACGGCAAATCCCAGTGCCGGGTATGCTGCTGATATGCTTGTTAAGGGCGGCGCCACGGTCATGTTCAGCGAAGTTACGGAAGTGCGTGACGGTGTCCATATGCTGGCCGCCCGCTGCGTCAATAAGGAAGTGAGGGACAAACTGGCTGCCGAAATGAAATGGTATGATGATTATCTGGCTGAAGGCGGCGTTGATCGCGATGCCAACCCGACGCCAGGCAATAAAAAAGGCGGCCTTGCCAATATCGTGGAAAAAGCCATGGGTTCCATCGCCAAAAGCGGTACAAGCCCCATTGTGGAAGTCCTGTCGCCGGCTGAAAAACCGACCAAACATGGACTCATCTATGCCGCTACCCCGGCAAGTGACATTGTCTGCGGGCCGAGCCAGCTGGCAAGCGGCATTGGGCTGCAGGTCTTCATGACGGGCCGCGGCACCCCTTATGGCCTTGCCATCGCTCCTGTCATCAAAGTCTGCAGCCGCAATGAAATGAAGGACAACTGGTTTGACCTCATCGATATCTCGGCTGGCGGCGTTGCGACGGGAGAGAAGACCATTCCTGAAGTCGGAACGGAAATCTTCAATTATATCCTGGATGTAGCAAGCGGGACGAAAATCCCCTATTCCGACCAGTATGGCTTCCATAACGACCTATGTATCTTTAATCCGGCCCCGATTACCTGATAAAAAATGAAGCCCTTGCTCCATTTCATAGAGAGCAGGGGCTTTTTTTGCATCTATTTGCTGTGTTACAATGGAAAAAAGGAGGAAAGAGCCATGGAAAGAGCACTGCCTAAAGCTGGGGAAACTTGGCTTCATTTTAAAAATAAACGCTATGAAATCATTGCCTGTCCCGTCATCCATTCAGAAACACGGGAACAGTACTGCGTCTATAAAGCACTTTATGGCGATGGCGGCATCTACTGCCGCCCCCTCGACATGTTCATGAGTGAAGTGGACCATGTCAAGTATCCTGACGTAAGGCAAAAATATCGGTTTGAAAAGATTGGGAAGTAGAAGAAAATCGCTTGGCACCGGCGTAAGGCAAAAGACCCGACAGGGACGGTTCGATGCATTCTGCATCAAACCTAAAGAAGAATAAAAGAGGGAAAGCCTCAAACTGAATCAAGACATGCATTCGGTTTGAGGCTTATTCTTTGGGCTGGCAACGCAGATGGACCGATAGGGACCGTAGGCGAAAAAGGTTTCCTACATCATCCGAAAAAAATCCAAGGAGCGGCCCGCCCAAGGGCTCCATTTTTTCGGACGTCTTAGAAATGAGATTGTGGTACGTACCTTCTTGCGACGGGACATGTCATCATTGGCATCAGATATATCTTTTTAAAGCCAATGATGACACGCAACTGCATCGAATCGGAGCGATTTTTGCTCCGAGTAGATTCTACAGGCAGAAAGGGAAACTTCGTTTTCGTTTGCATGCAAAATCCTCAGCAAAGATGAAGGAGAAGGTGAGGGCCATTCTAGACAGCAACAAACCAACTTCGAATGAGGATAGGTCCATCAGGCTGAAACAGTTCATCTAAGGATGGATCAATGATTTCAAGCTGGCAGACATGAAACAGCTGCTCACGGAAGTAGACACATGGATACGGCGGAAAATCCTGGGCAATCTACTGGAAACAGTGGAAGAAGGTGCGAACAAGGTGCCGCATGATACGCCACTGCGCGATTCCAGAATGGAAAGTGCATGAACTGGTAAATTGCCGAAAAGGACCATGGAGAGCGGCGCTTATGCTGAGCTCGGTCCTTACGAACAAAAAAATAGCCCGCCCTGGTTATATATCCATGACGAGCTATTACAAATAAGTATGTGAAAATGAGGAAACCGCCGCGCTTTGAACGGTACGCACGGTGGTGTGAGAGGAGTGATTTCTATTTAGAAATCACTCCTCTCGATTTTCTTATTCCTTGTCTCCTTCAGCAGCAGCGATGCAGTCGTTGATGTCTGCAATGAGGGCATCGACGTCCAGCCCGTGGGCAGCTGCGCCCTGGCCGATGGTTTCAAAGTTGGCGGCCATGCAGCCGACACAGCCGAGGCCATATTGCATGAAGATTTCGATGATCTCCGGATGCTGCTGCACCGTGAGGATAATCGGGGAATCTGCAGTGACTTTTTCCATGGTAGGATAACCTCCTTGTTCTTTTATCCTAGTCATTATATCGGAGAGGTACAAAGAATGCAATACTTCCCAAAAAGATGGAAGGGAAAGAATACAAGTTCCATACCTAGGTAGGGTAAAAAAGAGGCTTTTTGTTAAAATTTCATATATCTAAATAAAGTGATATAAAAATTTCATAGAAACCACCAAACATACAAGGTATTGTACCTGTTTTCATACCAACCACAATACCTTGTGCTTTTGTTTCTTTGCTTCTTTGGCTGTCCAATTTGATTTCCCCCACATGGGAAAACCCTAGGTAAAATCAGGCTTTTTCGCTCCTAATTGAATTGATTTTTTGGATATTGTGCTTTATAATGGGGAAAAGTGGTGGAAAGTGGTGAATTTCGGAAAGAAAGGTGGGAATTGCAGCCATGCTCATGGGTGAATATGAACATAGTGTAGACGCCAAAGGCCGTCTTTTTGTTCCTGCCAAACTCCGGAGTGAATTGGGAAAGACGTTTGTCATCACCAAAGGAGTCGATGGCTGTATCGATGTCTATCCCATGGATGCCTGGGATCGTCTGCAGCAGAGCTTTGCTCAGCAGACGCTCCCCAAGAAAAAAGCCCGTGATGTTTCCCGCTTCCTTTTTGGCAATTCCATGGAAGTGGAACCGGATAAACAGGGCCGCATCCTTCTGCCGCAAACGCTTCGCAAATTTGCCCAGATCGAGGGCTTGGCGACCATTATCGGTACGGGGACCAAGGCGGAAATCTGGGATACCAAGCGGTATGAAGCTTATAGCAGTGAAGTGGAAAGCGATGTTGCCGCCATCGTGGAAGATCTTGAAATTTAGTGACTGAAAAGAGGGATGACGGTGAACTTTGTACACAAAAGTGTGCTCCTAAGGGAAAGCGTTGACTGGATTGTCACCGATCCCAAAGGGATTTACGTCGACTGCACGTTGGGCGGTGCTGGTCATTCCCATGCTATAGCTGAAGAATTGGACCCGGAAGGTCTCCTTATTGGCATCGATCAGGATGAAGACGCCATTATGGCTGCCTCAAAACGTCTTGAGGATGCTGCGTGCAAGGTCAAGATTGTTCATTCCAATTTCCGAAACCTGGGAACCATCCTTGAGGGACTGAATCTACAGGAAGTGGACGGCATCTTTTTTGACCTCGGCGTTTCTTCTTATCAGCTGGATACGCCGGAACGGGGGTTTTCCTATATGCATGATGGTCCTCTTGATATGAGGATGGACCAGGAGGGAAAACTGACGGCTGCTGACGTGGTGAATACATACAAGGAAGAAGACTTGGCAGACCTGATCTATAAGTATGGGGAAGAACGCTGGAGCCGTCGTATCGCCCAGTTTATTGTGGAAAAACGAAAGGAAAAGCCGCTGCGCACAACAAGCGATCTTGTTTCAGTAATCAAGGCCGCCATTCCGAAAAAGGCCCGTCAAGATGGACCTCACCCCGCCAAACGGACTTTTCAGGCGATTCGGATCGAAGTCAATGATGAACTGAAGATCCTTGATTCGACAATGGAAACGGCTGTCAAACACCTTAAAAAAGGGGGACGCATTGGCGTCATTACCTTTCATTCTTTGGAAGACCGCATCATCAAGCAAAGTTTCAAACGAATGGCCAAAGGCTGCATCTGTCCGCCGGAACTGCCCGTTTGTGTGTGCGGGCACAAACCAGAACTAAAGAAACTGAAGGAATTTATTCCGTCGGAAACGGAATTGGAGGATAATCCTCGCGCTCGGAGCGCACGGCTCCGCGGAGCCATCAAGATATAGGATCCTTACCTTATAAAGGACCATTCCTGATGCGTAAGAAAAGCGGGGAGAGAGTACTCGCTGGATGAATGAATCAGTAGTAGGGGACATTGCCATGCTTAAAAATAAACACAAGGTCTATGGGACCTTTGCCTATCATACGGCTTATAACTATGGAAATACGGCAACACAAGAGGAACCGCTTTACGAGGTACCTTTCTACGAGCCTGCCAAAAAAAGCCGAACTCGGTCCAAGGTGGCTTCCGCTGCTAGCAAGAAATTTGTACTTTCTATCGTAATCATGTTAATATTAGTAGCTGCCAATACCTTTCTTGCAAAAGTTGTCATGGATCAATCCTATAACCTGATCCAGATGAAGAAGCAGGAAGCGGCGCTCATCGACAAGAATGTAACCCTTCGGATTGATGTGAGCCGGCTCAAGAGCCCCAACCGCATTGCTTCGATTGCCAGTAAAAAATTAGGCCTCAATACAGCGAGAGAAAATATCTACGTCAATATTAACGTGCCCCCAATAAAATAGGGTTCCTTTGGCGTGCTGTATTGGGCTTATCCTGAAAAAAGGCAGCCACCATTGGCTGCTCTTTTTACGTGGCAGCGATTTTGTAACCATTGAGGAGGAATTATTATGGAAAGAACGCTTCAAGACGTGATTTCCCATATTAAGGGATGTACCGTGACAGGCGACCCAAAAAACAAAATCATTACGAACCTTACGATTGATTCACGGACGGCAGGCAAGGGCAGTCTCTTCATTTGTCTTGTTGGCGTCCATACAGATGGTCATGCCTATATCGAAAAAGCAGCAAGCTTAGGGGCGGAGGCAGTCCTTGTGGAAAAGGACGTGCCGCCTGTACCGGGACTTGTCATGATCCGTGTGAAGAGTACACAGGAAACCATGACGGAACTTGCTCCGTGGTTTTATGATTATCCTGCTCAGAAGATGCGCATGATTGGCATTACAGGGACCAACGGCAAGACAACAACTACCAATATCCTGCGAACCTTGCTCACTAATACGGGCCATAAAGTAGGGCTCATTGGAACCATCAATATCATGATCGGCGATGAGGTGGAAGCAAGTCACAATACAACGCCCGACGTGGTGGATCTGCAGCGGACCCTTTGCCGCATGGCAGATGCAGGCTGTGATTATGTCGTAATGGAAGTGTCAAGCCACGCCTTGGCCCTGAATCGTGTCGCCGGCATCGAATATGATACGGCGGCCCTTACAAACATTACCCAGGACCATCTTGATTTCCACAAGACCATGGAAAATTACCGTGAGGCCAAGGCACTGCTCTTTACCCATCTCCATGAAGGCCGCAAAAAGGGAAAGACGGCCATCTTCAACATGGATGACGCGTCCAGCCCACTGATCATGAACCGCGTGAAGACAAAGGTCATGACCTTTGGCAAAGCACGGACCAACGATGTGTATCCCATCCGCTTCCATGTCGGGGCCAAACATATGGAACTGTCCCTTCATACGCCGGAAGGGAATATGGACTTAAGGCTTCACATTACAGGGGAATTCAATGTTTATAACGTCATGACCGCGGTCTGCGCTGCGTTAGCGGAAGGCCTCAAGCATGATGATATTGTCCGCGGCCTCGACAATTTTGCCGGTGTGCCCGGTCGCTTTCAGCTCATCGATGCAGGCCAGCCCTTTACGGTTATCGTGGACTATGCCCATACGCCGGACGGTCTGGACAATGTCCTAAGGACTGCAAGACAGATCACCAAGGGCAGATTGTGGGCCGTCTTCGGCTGCGGCGGTGACCGGGATGCCAAAAAGCGTCCCATCATGGGAAAGCTGGCTCTGGAGCTTGCTGATATCCTTGTTGTTACGAGCGACAACCCGCGCAGTGAAGATCCGGACACCATCATTCGCGATATCGAGACGGGTTTTTCAGACAATCCGCAGCATAAAGAAATCTATACTATTTCCGACCGTCGGGAAGCAATTCAATTTGCTATCTCCCATGCACGCCCGGAAGATGTTATAATGATTGCCGGAAAAGGTCATGAGAACTACCAGATCCTCAAGGACCGGACCATTCATTTTGATGATGGGGAAGTTGTTCGCGACTTCTTCCGGAAGGGAAACAGAGCATGATCAAAATCAATCTCATAAAAAAAGCAACGCAGGCAAAGACGCTTCTTCCTGACAGTGTAGATTTTATTGATGTTTCCACTGATTCCAGAAGCATAGGGCCGGGGACGCTCTTTGTAGCACTCCGGGGTGAAAAGTTTGATGGTCATGATTATGTGGCAGCCGCCCTTGAAAAAGGAGCTACAGCCGCTCTCGTAGATCATAATCCGGGTGTGGCGCCGCAAAAATGCATCCTCGTGCCTGACACACTTAAGGCCTATCAGGAGATTGCCTCAGCGTACCGACTTTCCAAGAAGAACCTCAAGGTCATTGCCATTACCGGGTCGAACGGAAAGACGAGTACGAAGGATATGACGGCAGCGGCTCTTGCTGCCCGTTACAACGTCGTTAAGACGCAGGCAAACTTCAATAACGAAATTGGCCTTCCTATGACGCTCCTGCGCATCAAGGACAATACGGAAGTAGCCGTTGTCGAAATGGGAATGCGCGGTCTTGGACAGATTCGTGAGATGAAGCAGATTGCCTATCCTGACGCCGCCATCATAACCAATGTGGGGGAAACCCATTTGGAACTTCTTGGCTCTTTGGAAAACATTGCAAAGGCAAAAAGTGAGATTCTGGAAGACTTTACGAAAGACAACTGGGCCGTGCTCAATGCCGATGACCCCCGCGTGTCTGTCATGAGGACCGGGGCCTCGGTGCGGACCTATGGCATCGACCATGACTGTGATGTAAGGGCACGGGATATTACGACCATTGGCCTTGTGACCTGCTTTACCTATGAAAGCAAGATCACTGGCGCTAAACAGAAGGTGGCCCTGCCCATGCTGGGACGCCACAATGTCATGAATGCTCTTGCGTCCATCACCATGGCGGAACTTTACGGTGTACCTGATACGGCCATTGCGGAATCCCTGCAAAACATCAAGATGACAGGGAAACGGCAGGAATTCCTGCGCCTTGGCGATAAGACCATCATCAATGATGCCTATAACGCCAGTCCCGCTTCCGTGGCCGTGGCTTTTGAAACGCTTCAAGAAGTGGTGAAGAACCAAGGCTATGGCAGAGAGATTGCCGTCCTTGCCGATATGCTCGAACTGGGGAGCGTCAGCGAAGAAAGCCATCGCAAAGTAGGACGCTGGACGGCAGTCTATGGAATCGAGGAAGTCATTTGCTACGGGAAAGAGGCCCGCTTTATTTATGAGGAAGCAAAAAAGGCCGGCGTTTCCGCCCATTATGCATCTGATAAAATTGAAGCTGCGTCCCTCTTGAAGGACCTTGTGAAGACTGGAGACGTGATCCTCCTTAAAGGTTCCCATTCCATGGAAGTTGACACGGTTGCGGACCTTGCTTTTGGGAAGGAAGGCCTCCAGAAATGAATATCACGTTCTTTTGGCAGTTTGCGACAGCGTTTGCATTGACCGTTTTCATTGGAAAATTCCTGATTCCGGAACTGCATAAATGGCATTTTGGACAGAGCATCAGGGAATGTGGCCCGAAGGAGCATCTCAAGAAAGGCGGTACGCCCACCATGGGTGGAATCATGATGATTCTGGCCGTCATTGCAGCAAACCTTTTATGGAACGGTCATGACCGGACCATGTACCTTGCCCTTTGGCTTTTTGTGGGGTACGGACTCATCGGATTTATTGACGATGGCCTCAAGATTTTCTTTAAACGCAATTTGGGGCTTACGTCCAAACAGAAGATGGCCCTGCAGATCCTTGTTGCTGGTATCTACCTATTTTTACCCGGTGACGTACTAAGTACCCGTCTTTGGATTCCCATCCTTAATGTGACCGTCAACCTTGGCACGGCTGGGTATGCTCTTTTTATCCTGCTGCTCCTTGTAGGAACCACCAATGCCGTAAACCTGACCGATGGCCTTGACGGCCTTGCTGCCAGCGTAACCGTCTTTGTGATGCTGGCCTATTCGGCCATTGGCTTTTTGGCCGGCGAGCGTTCCATCAGTTTGTTCAGTCTTTCCATTGTAGGCAGCTGCCTTGGCTTTTTGGTCTATAATCATCATCCGGCCAAGGTTTTCATGGGCGATACCGGTTCCCTTGCCCTTGGCGGAGCGGTTGCTGCGGCGGCCATTGGGTCCCATACGGAACTGCTGCTTGTGATCATTGGCGGCGTCTATGTCTTGGAAACCCTGTCCGTCATCATCCAGGTAACGTACTTTAAGCTGACGGGCGGTAAACGTGTCTTTCGCATGACACCGATCCATCACCATTTTGAGCTGGGCGGCTGGAAGGAAACGAAGGTCGTTGCTCGGTTCAGTATGCTGAGCTTACTTCTTTCCCTTGTGGGATTTTTTATCTATACAAACCGATTTTAACTAGGGGGCGTCTATCTTGGCACAACATGATTTCGTATTCGTTTATGGCGCTGGCATCAGCGGCCAGGGCGTGTCCCAGGTCCTACTCGACCAGGGCGAAAAAGTAATTTTATATAATGATGAACAAAAGGATTTGGAACAAACGTTTCGTGAGGATATGAAAAAACGGGGTGGGGAAATCGTCTTTTCCGAAGACCCCCGACCCTATCTGAAAAAGAGCAAGCTTTTCATCATTTCCCCAGGGATCCCCTTTACGACAGATGTCGTAAAAAAAGCCCGCGAGGAGAAACTCGAAATCATTGGTGAAGCAGAATATGCAAGCCGCCTCTATAAAGGCCACTGGGTGGGCATTACGGGAACGAACGGCAAGACGACAACAACGACCCTTGTTTCTCGGATGCTTGCAACGCTGCCGGTTCCGACGACGGTTGCCGGCAACATCGGCTATGCCCTTTCCAAGGAATTGGAACACATGGGACCGGAATCCTATGTGGCGGCTGAATTGTCAAGTTTCCAGCTCGAGGGAATGACGACCTTCCATCCGCAGATTGCCTGTATCGTCAATATCACGCCTGACCATTTTGAACGGCACGGCAACATGGAAAACTACATCAACGCCAAGGCTCAGATTTTTGCCCATCAAACGGCAGAGGATGTGCTGGTCTTGAATTATGACAATGAACCTGATCGTAAGCTTGCATCCCGCGCGGCAAGCCGTGTCTTTTTCTTCAGCACCGAAGAAAAACTTGAAAAGGGAGCCTGGATCGAAGAGGGAAACTTTGTCTTTGATGTCGATGGCTCGAAGCATGTGGTCTGCAAGGTGTCCGATCTGAAAATTTTTGGCGCCCATAATGAGCAAAACGTTCTTGCAGCCATCCTTTGCTGCCACTTTGCTGGCGTCACCGTAGAAAATATGGAAAAGGTCCTGAAAGCCTTTGAAGGGGTGGAGCACCGTCTTGAATATGTGACGACTATCAAGGGCGTGCCGTATTATAACGACTCCAAGGCAACGAATACTGATTCTGCTGTGAAGGCCCTTGAAGCCTTCAAGGAAGGGCATGTGATCCTTCTTGCCGGTGGTCATGACAAGATGACGGACCTTACGGAATTCATGCAGGTGACGGCTAGGAAAACAGATGCCTTGATCCTTTTGGGAGAGGCTCGCCAGCGTTTTTTAAAAGCGGCCAAAAAAAATGGTGTCAAGAACATCGTCATGTGTGATGGCTCCTTTGAAGACGCTGTGCGCCTAGCGTACGATATGGCCAAACCGCCTCAGGTTGTGCTCCTGTCGCCGGCCTGCTCTTCCTATGATATGTTTGCAAACTTCCCGGAACGGGGACGTGTCTTTAAGTCCATTGTCCATACACTCAAAAAGGAAGCAGGGGAGGAAGCATAATGAAGGTCCTCATTGCTGGCGGTGGTACGGGCGGCCATATCTACCCGGCCCTGACCATTGCTGATGCCATTCGGCACAAGGTCCCTGATGCGGAAATCACCTTTGTCGGGACGCGTAAGGGACTCGAAAGGGATATTGTTCCCCGATATGGATATCCGTTGGAATTTATCCGCGTCGCCGGGTTTGAACGCCATCTGGGTGTGGGAACGCTCAAAAGCGCGGCGGCTCTGGTCAGCGGAATGAGCGACGCCTACAACCTGGTGAACCGAATCGAACCTGATCTTGTTATAGGCACGGGCGGCTATGTTTGCGGGCCTGTCCTTTTTTGGGGCGCCATGAAACGGGTACCTACGGCAATCCAGGAACAAAATGCCATGCCCGGCGTGACCAATAAGATCCTTTCCCATTTTGTGGATAAGGTCTTTTTGGGTTACAAGGATGCGGAAAAATATTTTTCCACTCATGCTAAGATGATTGTTACAGGCAATCCAGTTCGCCGAGATGTCACGGAAGCGGATCGGCAGGAAGGGTATAAGAAGCTCGGCCTTGATCCCATGAAAAAGACCCTCCTCGTCTTTGGCGGGTCAAGGGGAGCGCGGACTATCAATGAAAGTATGGTCTATGTGGAAAAGAAACTTGCTGGAAACCGAAGAATCCAGATTCTCCACGCGACGGGAGATTTAGGCTACAAGGCCCATTTGGAGGCTTTGGGAAGCTTTCTTGAAGGGGCTGACAATCTTCACATTGTGAATTATCTCCATGAAATGCCCCTTGCACTTTCTGTTGCCGATCTTGCGGTTTCACGGGCTGGGGCCATTGGCCTTGCGGAACTCATGGCGCGTGGCATCCCGTCCATCCTTGTTCCATATCCCTATGCAACGGCGAACCATCAGGAGTACAATGCCCGGGCCCTCAAGGCTCAGGGAGCAGCCGAAGTCATTCTCGATAGGGAGCTTACGGGAGAGACTTTGTATAACGTGATGGAACGGCTTTTGAAGGACCCCGATCTTTTGAACATGATGCATCGGGGGGCCCTGAAAGCAGGACAGAAGGATGCGGCGGACCGTATTGCCGCAGAAGCCCTTGCCATGACCGGTGAGGGTAGGGAGGGATAACAGCGTGATCGATTTGGATCAGATCAAAAACATTCATTTTATCGGCATTGGCGGCGCCGGCATGAGTGCCCTTGCCAATGTCCTCATTAAACGCGGGTTCCATGTCTCTGGGTCCGATGCAAAACCGGGAGACATGGCGACCAAGCTCGCAAAAGAAGGTGCCCTTGTCTTTATCGGCCATGCTGCCTGTCAGATTGAGCGAGCCGAGGTCATTGTCGTTTCAACGGCCATCCATCCAGACAATCCAGAGCTGGTGGAAGCTCACAAGCGCGGTGTTCCTGTCATTCATCGCAGTGACGTCCTGGCTTATCTCATGAATAAGCATAAAGGCATTGCTGTAGCCGGTGCCCATGGAAAAACAACGACAAGTTCTATGCTGAGCCTTATTACCTGTGATAACGGCATCGATCCGACTGTCGTCGTAGGTGGCGTGGTCAATAATCTAGGAACCAACTCCGTCAATGGCAAAAGCGATTATGTCGTAGCAGAAGCTGACGAAAGCGATGGGTCCTTCCTTAAGTTCCGTCCTTATTTGGCTGTCATTACAAATATTGAAAATGACCATCTGGACCATTATGGAACGGAAGAAAAGATCCAGGAAGCCTTCCAGCAGTTTGTCGATCAAGTCAAGGAACAAGGCAAGGCCATTCTTTGCTATGATAATGAAAAGGTGCGCCGCGTCGGGGAAAAGACCACGACCGAGGTCATCAGCTATGGCATCGACGCAAAGGATGCGGACTACCGCGCCGAAAATATCGAATATGGTAAGGATGGCACCCACTATGATATCCTTTTCCGCGGTAAAAAGATCGGAAAAGGCCATCTGATCGTGCCGGGCCGGCATAATGTCCTCAATGCCTTGGGCGCTTTGGCAGCGGCTCGTGAACTGGGTCTTTCCGTGGAAGAAATTTCTAGGAGCCTCGAAAAGTTTACGGGAGCTAAACGGCGCTTTGAGACCAAGGGACGGGTACGCGGCATCTGGGTCGTCGATGATTATGCCCATCATCCTACGGAAATCAAGGTTACGCTAAAAGCTGCGCGCCAGACGCAGCCCAAACGGCTGATTGTTGTTTTCCAGCCCCACCGTTACACGCGGACACAGCTCCTGCTTGACGAATTTGCCGTTGCTTTCAAGGAGGCTGATGAACTCATTGTGACGGATATCTATGCTGCCAGTGAGGATCCCATTCCCGGCATTTCAGGCAAGATGCTGGCTGAGACCATCCAACGGACGACGGGGCAGGATGTGAGCTATATGAGCGGTTTTGAATCCATAAAAAACTACCTTGTGGATCATGCAGCCGCCGGTGACCTTGTCATGACCATCGGTGCCGGCAGTATCAATCAGCTGGGCGCAAGCCTTGTGGAAGCATTGGAAGGGAGTCATAAAGCATGATGAAGACAAAACGAATTGGCGTTGTTATGGGCGGCCCCAGCAAGGAGCGGGAAGTATCTCTGAATACAGGCTCGGCCATTGTGGAAGCGTTAAAGGAAAAAGGTTATGACGCGGTACCCATCGACCTTGATCCGTCCCTTTTCCCCTCCCAGATTGAGGATGCAGGAGTTAAAGTCGTTTTTAATGCCGTCCACGGTCTTTATGGAGAAGATGGAAGGCTGCAGGCCGTCCTTGAAATGCTTGGCGTTCCTTACACAGGGTCGGGCGTTCTTTCAAGCGCCATTGCCATGAATAAGTTCTACACCAAGCGAATGTTTGAAGCAAACGGCGTAAAGACCGCTAACTGCCTTTATCTAACCGATAAAGACAGACAAACGGCCAAACAAGATATCATCCGTAAGCTTGGAATTCCTTGCGTCGTCAAACCGGCAGAACAGGGTTCGAGCATTGGCGTGACCATCGTCAAAAAGGAAGAAGACCTGGATAAGGCCCTTGAAGAAGCGTTTTCCTATGGAAAACTGGTCCTTGCCGAAGCTTTCTTTACGGGTAAGGAAGTGGCCGCGGGCGTCATGATGGATAGCAGTGGAAACCCGATTGCGATGCCCCTTGTCCTCATTGAGCCCCATGTCGACTTTTATGACTACCACAATAAATATACTAAGGGAGCCACGACCTACACCTGCCCAGCACCTTTTGATGAATGCCTCACAAAGGCGCTCCAAGAAGAAGCCGTCAAGGCCTATAAGGCCCTTGGCTGCAGTGGGGTCGCCCGCGTTGATGAAATGGTTGACGCAGAAGGCAACTTCATCTGCCTTGAAGTAAATACCATTCCTGGCATGACGGCAACGAGCCTTGTGCCAAAAGCAGCAAAGGCCATGGGTCTGTCTTTCCCGGATCTGTGTGAAAAGATCCTTGAGACGGCTCATTTGGGCTAATTGCTATGGAACCGCCAAAGTGGAATCGGCAGCCTTTTCGCCCGCCCGTGCCGCCTGCCCCTCATGAAAAGGGGAAAGGAAAGGAGGCTGGGGAAAGACGGACCGGTAAAAAACGAAAGAAACACTGGCATTTCAGGCCGTCCCTCATGCTCCCCAGTCTTTCCCCCCGTGTGGTGAGCGCGCTCCTTGCCTTCTTGGTTGCCTTTGGACTCTTTTGGTTCCTGATCCATCGTCCGGGTCTTCATATTGGGAAAATCCGCATCATAGGGGCCACCTATGTCACGCGGGAAGAAGTCTTGGAAGAAGGCGGCCTGTGGGAACCTATCAATGTCCTTGATATTGACCGAAAGCAGCTGATCCAGAATCTTGAAAAGGATGTACGCATTGAAAAAGCGAGCATTTCCTTTGCCTTTCCTACGTATTTTGATATCCATATCACGGAACGGCTGCCCGGCCTGTACGTGGAATGTGATGGTCCGCAGTTTGCTAAGGTTTCCTATTCAGGACACGTCCTTGCCGTCCATAGCAGCATCCCTGACGCGACAGCACCGCTATTGACAGGCTATCATGGGGGTAACCTCATGGAAGGAGACGAAATCGAAGATGAGGATGTAAGGGGGCTCTTGCAGTTTTTGGGCCGCTTGGAACCTTCCATTCAGGACCAGATTACGGAAGTTTCCATGGATGGGCGGAAGCAGATCACTATCCATCTGCGCCGGAGCCTTCCCATTATCGTTGGCGATGCGGAAAATGCCAACAAAAAGATCGATACCTTTGTGATGCTCTGCCGGGAAATGGGGAACCGGAAATTCAAGGGTAAATATATCGATATTACGTATGAACAGCCTTATGTCAAGCTCGAGTAGAAGGAGAACGCTCTAATGGCTTATAAAGATAAAAAAGAGAAGTTCTTCATGTTTCTCGTTTTCCTTGTGCTCGGAATCATGGTCTCCACGCAGTTTCGCAGTGCCGAAATGCAGCGGAGCCATAATATCAACCAGCAACGGGCCGAGGATTTGGTAGAGAAACTCAAGACTTCGGAAAAGGAAAAGACGGCCCTTCAGGAACGGGTCAAGAAACTGGAAGAAACCGGTGCAGGCAACAGCGATCCCAAGGAAACCTTTGCCATGAAGATGCGGGCAGGGGAAGTGACCATGCAGGGACCCGGCGTCGAAGTGACCTTGGATGACAGCAAAGTGCCGGCCAAACAGGGGGAAGACCCAAACCTTTACATCATCCACGATGATGACCTCCTGCGTATCCTCAATGAATTGCGGGCAGCTGGCGCGGAAGCCATTTCCCTGAACGATCAGCGCATCCTCGATATTTCGGAAGTGCGCTGTGCTGGACCGACCGTTTCCGTCAACAACACACGGTTTTCACCGCCTTATGTGGTCCGTGCCATTGGCGACCCCAAACGACTTGAAAGTGCCCTGCGCCTGCGCGGCGGTGTGGTCGAGACGCTGAAGTTCTGGGGGATTACGGTCGATGTGATCAAAAAGGACCAAGTGACGGTTCCCGCCTTTGAAGGGACCCGCCATTATGAGTTTGCCAAACCAAAGGAGGAGAAGTGATATGGTCTATGCCATCTTTGGTCTAGCTCTAGGTATTGCACTGGGTGCTTACCTGCCGGTCTTTCCCCAGGTCTACAGCAAGCTTGTTGCCGTTGCCTTTATGGCGTCCCTTGACGCTGGTTTTGGCGGACTTCGTGCCGTAAAAGAAGGAACCTATGACAGCAGTGTCTTCATTAGTGGCTTTTTTGCAAACGGTCTTTTCGCTGTTTTTCTCTGCTATTTTGGCATGAGATTAGGCATTGACCTTTATTATGTAGCCGTTTTAGCCTTTGGCCTCCGGATCTTCAATAACATTGCCATTATCCGCCGGCTATTCATGAAAAAGTAGGAGTTCAGATCGGGGTTCCCAATAAAGAACTCAAAAAGCGAAAGGTTTCTTGAATTTTCTTGTAAAAGTGCGTGAAATAAAGCGCGCCAAATGGTATACTATAGTACAGGATATTTTTAAGATTACAATCTAAATCTATTCAGATAATCGATGTGAGGAGGACCATGGAGATGTTTGAAGCGGAAAAGCAACAGGCTGGGCAACAGCCGCTGGAAAAAATCAAAGTTATCGGTGTCGGTGGTGGCGGAAACAACGCCGTAAACCGCATGATCGATACGGGTCTGCAAGGTGTTGAATTCGTGGCTGTAAACTGCGATGCACAGGCACTGATGACCAGCAAGGCCCCCACCAAGATCCAGATTGGTGAAGAAGTAACGAGAGGACTCGGCGCAGGTGCCGATCCGGAAGTCGGTGAGAAAGCGGCCCAAGAAAATAAGGACCAGCTGGCAGATCTCCTCAAAGGTTCGGATATGGTCTTTGTTACGGCCGGCATGGGCGGTGGTACTGGCACGGGTGCTGCCCACATCGTGGCTGAATGCGCAAAACAGGCTGGCGCCCTGACTGTTGGTGTTGTCACCAAACCGTTCACTTTCGAAGGCCGCCGCCGCTATAATGTTGCCGAACAGGGCATTGCCAACCTCAAGAGCAAGGTTGACGCCCTCATTACCATCCCGAACGACCGTCTTCTCCAAGTTGTGGACCGCCGTACGAGCATGGTTGATGCATTCAAGATTGCCGATGACGTCCTGCGTCAGGGTGTCCAGGGCATTAGTGACCTCATCAGCGTGCCTGGTCTGATCAACGTTGACTTCAATGATGTGAAGACCATTATGTCCAATGCTGGTTCTGCTATGATGGGTATTGGCTCTTCCAATGGGGAAGAAGGCGCTGCCGCTGCTGCAGAAGCGGCCATCAAGAGCCCGCTGCTTGACAGTACCATTTCCGGTGCCAAAGGGGTGCTCCTTAACATCACGGGCGGCCCGAACCTGTCCTTGATCGATGTCAACGAAGCCAGCAAAATCATCACCGATGCCGTTGATCCGGATGCCACCATCATCTTTGGAGCTTCCATCGACGAAAACATGGGTGACACCATCCGTGTCACTGTCATCGCCACGGGGATTGATGACACCAATGGCGGTTCCATCAAGGCTCCGAAACCGGCTCCTTTCACCAAACCGGAAACCCCGCAGAGCCGTTTTACCAAGGCTGCTGAAAAAGAAGCTGCTGGCAAGGTTGGCTCCTTCGGCGCTCCGAGCTCGGAGATTCCGCCCTGGATCCGCAATAAATAAGGAATCCTTTTGAGGTAACGCTTATGAAATGTCCATTCTGTTCCTATGCTGACAGCCGTGTCATTGACTCCCGTTCCGTTGATAACGGGACTTCAATCAGACGCCGTCGGGAGTGCCCGGAATGTGGGCGCCGTTTCACGACTTACGAAAAATACGAGGAAACGCCGCTCCTGGTCATCAAAAAAGATGGCCGCCGGGAACTGTTTGACAGCCAAAAATTGACCAACGGCTTGCTGAAAGCTTTCGAAAAAAGACCTTTCTCCTATGAACAGATCCAGTCCATCGCGTCTGGTATTGAACGGGACCTGAGGGCTTTGGGCGAAAGTGAGGTCAAATCGACCCTCATTGGCGAAACCGTCATGAAGGCACTGGAAAAGATTGACCAGATTGCCTATGTCCGCTTTGCTTCTGTCTATCGTCAATTTGCTGATGTAAATAGTTTTATGCAGGAAATCCAAGGCATGCTGAGCAAGATGGACGACAAAAAATAATTACTGAAACCGAGGAAGAGCTGTGAAGCAAGATGCTTCATGGCTCTTTTCCTTTTGCCCGAACAGGTGCGCCTTTGCGGTAAAAGTTTTTTCTTCCTTCGCAAGGGTCCAGGGTTCTATTATTTTCGCGGCACTTTTCCTAGGGTCTTGATGACTAACCTGCCATCCCTTTTGCGTCTTTTCGGTCCTTTTGCTTTAGCACAGCAGCGCAGGTCAAGACGGTCCTTTTATTTTCCAGTTGCAGCGTGAAAACGCACATTTATCTGGGGTAACAAGGAATGAATGGCTCCATCTTGAATAAAGAAGACGAGCAAAGGAGGAATGACTCATGAAACGATACCGCTACAAAGTACGGACAGGAAAGGGGGCGATCATGAGCGGCGTCCTTTTGGCGGAGCATAAAGGCGAAGCCTTACAGGTCCTTAAGGGGGAACATGACCGCATACTCTCCCTTAAGGAAGATTGGTTTTCAGTGAAAGGAACGAGGCAGCATTTTTCAGATGGAGAGCGGGAACGGCTCTTCAAGGAACTGGGTATCCTGCTTAAAAGTGAGATTCCCATCTTGCGAGCCTTGGACATCATGGGACTGCGGGGAAATGCGAAAGTAGCCTTCCTCTGTCGGCGAATCGGCGAGGAACTGAAGAAGGGAAGATCCTTATCGAAGGCCCTTTTGCGGTACGAACAGGCGATTGGGGCCTTGGCTCCAGTCCTTTTGGAAGCGGGAGAAAAAAGCGGCAGGACCTCCGTTTTGTGTCTGCGTCTATCTGATTCCTATCGCCGCAAACGGGAGCTTTGGAAGGAAATGATGGGAGCCCTTTTTTATCCCCTCTTGGTCCTGGGGCTAGGCGGTCTCGTCGTCCTTTATTTCATCATCGCCATCCTGCCCCTATTTGTTGGTCTTTATGGAGAGCTCAATCTTTCTGTTCCTACCGGGCTTTCGCTGATGATGATCTTACGGAGGACCCTGACAGATCATCCTTTAGTACTGGTCTTTGTCATGTTGGGACTTGTTATTTTTCACCATGGGATTCGCCCTTACAGGCTTCGCCTTTTTCTTGTCATTCCCCCCTGCCAGAGGGCTTATGGCCGCTTTTGGGAAGTTCGCTTCGTGGGATTATTGGCCCTTCTGCTTGAAAGCGACCTTTCCCTCCATGAAGCCTTGGAAGAAGCACGGAACCTTTTGCCCAAAGGACCGTTGCGTCTTGAAGGACAAAAGCTCCTGCGTGCAGTGACGAGCGGTGATTCATTTTCGGAAGCAGCCCTTACGGCGCCGCTTTTGATCTCACCCCTGACGAGGGAACTTCTTAGCATGGGGGAAGAAAGCGGGCGCCTTCCGCAAATGCTTAGCGAGGCTTCAAGCCTCTTGATGGAGGAATTGACCTTGACCCTAAAGACAGTCAAGCGTCTGATGGAACCAATCCTTTTGGTTTTTATGGCCGGTGTCAGTGTCCTTATCCTCTATGGGGTCATGTCCCCCCTAATGGGCCTTATGAATGGGCTGCCTACAGCTATATAGTACAAAAAGGAGAAATGAACCATGCTAAAGAATATCAGTTGTCATCAAATCATTATGAAGCAAGACAAAGGATCCCAAATAAAAAAGAAAAAAGGCTTTACCCTCCTTGAAATCCTCATTGTCCTTGCCATCTTGGGCGTTATGGCAGCAGCCTTGATTCCTTCCATCAAAAGTGCCATGAATAAATCCCACGATACGCAGCTGGTCATGAATTTGACCACACTTGACAGTGCGGCGAAGGTCTATGAAATGGAAAAGGGCATGGCTCCTCAGTCCGTTGACGAGCTTGTCAAGGGAAAGTATGCCCCGGATAAGGACTATGGGGGGATTACCCTTGAAAGCGCAGAAAACGGGGGAACCGGATGCGTTTTTTCTGGCACCTTGAGCAGCGGCGAAACGGTGCGCAGCAGTGAATTAGGAAAGAAGGGCGGTCATGGCGGCACTGATGCGTAAGCGCGCTGGTTTTCTCATAGGGGACATGCTGGTCGGAATCAGCTTTCTGACCTGTTTCCTCGTCTTTTCCCTGCCCCTATTGAGGACCATCCAACATGAACAGGATTATTCCCGCCTTGCCCTCTGGACCTACGAGGCAGCCAGCGTCATTGCCGCGGCCCAGGATGGGGCCCTCCTTGAGAATCGTCCCGTCTATAGGGCGGACGTAGGGCCAAAGGGCATCTGTGTCAGGCATGAAAAGCTTAGGGAATGGCCCCTTTCCTTTGACCTTGAGGCGCCTTCCATTACCATCAGCGGGCCACGGCAGCTTGTCTTTACAACGAGCGGTGCCCTTAAAGGCGGGATGGAGACCATTTTCCTTGAAACAAATAATAGAACGGAAAAACGGGAATTCACTTTTGAACCAGTAAGGGGGCGGCTGACCTATGCTGCGCACCTGCCCTAAGGCTCGAGGATTCGTCCTCATCGATTATTTATTTGCCACATGGCTCATGTCCCTTTTGTGTTTTTTCATCCTGGAGGCCTTTTCTCTCGGATTATGGTGGACGCGTACTTGGGAGGCCCGGGCCTACGCTCAAAAGGTCCTGCGTCATTTTGCCGCTACAGGTCAGAAGGCTCCCCTTTTGGATCCCTATCTGTGGGTGGAAACAGAGCGAATCGTTCCTGAACTGCCCCAGATCAAGGAACGGCAGGCAGCCATCTATGAACGGCCTTGTCGGCGGCTTCTTGCCCGCGTGGTACGCTATGAAAAAAGATAAGGGCTTTGTGGCCTTTGAATGTATGCTGTTCGTCCTTCTTTTCGCACTCCTCATCAGCCTTTGCGCAAGGGCCGGCGGGCGATTTGTCGCGTTGTCATCGAAGCTCCTATCCAGCTGGGAACTGCGCCGGGCAGCGGTGGATCTTGACTGCCGCTTTGAACATTATTTTCGTTATGAAGCACTTGCTGTTTCCATCAAAAAAGGGAGCTCCGGCGATGTGCTGGAGCTATGGACCCGTTCCCCGTATCAAACGATCCAGTACTATGCGGCGCCCTCGCCCCAATCTGGAAGGGAAACCCTTTACATCAGCGCCCAGGAAGGAATGAAGCCGCCTGGCATCAATCCGCTCACGGGGCCTCATTTACGGATCCTTGATTTTCATGCTGAAAAACAGGAAAGTAACCAGATTGCGGTTTCCTGTACCTTTGTCCTTGTCAAAAACGGGGCAAGGCGCCCCTTTAAGGAGGTCTATGCCTATGGACTTTGGTAGAAGAAGGGGGGTTGTAACGGGGGTTATCCTTGTTCTCATTGTGGCGGCCGCGTCCCTTATCATGAATCTTGTCCGGAGTCTTTATTCAAGATGCGAAAAGCAGCGCTTTCTTTGGCAAGCGGAGCAACGCACTGCCCTTTTCTTTTCCTTCTGTAAGGCAAGGGAAGGAGAGTCTTTTGCCCGAGAAGGCCATCGCCTTGTTGTGCGCGGTCCAAAAAGCGGAAGAGAGCCTATGTATCGCTTGGTTGTGAAAACACGCAAAGTAGGAAAAGCGCTTGTGAAGGAAGAAAAAACGGAACTTCAAAGCACTGACGAAGCGGTCCTGCGGTCCGCTTCGCGCTATGAAGTTTCGACCCCAGGTGGAAGGATGCACCCTCATTATCAAACGTTGTTTGCACCGGGAAAGACGACTTACACGGCGGCTTTTCCCCTCTTCCTGGAAGGCGACTTTGACGAAATCAGCAAGAAGGGACCTGATTTCCCTACAGGGCCGTTCCTTCAGATGCCACTTCGGGGCTACGCTTATGTGGCCCGCAAAAAAGCACTTCGGATTCCCCCGAACATGGCGGTCACAGGAAGGGCCCTTGTAGTAGCGCCCTATGGGGCAGTTCTCAATGACGGCGTCCAACTGACAGGGCCCATGGTCATCTTTAGCTTTTCTGATATTGTTGTCGGGCAGGGGGCCGTACTCAAAAAGGTTCTTCTTTTTACGCCGAAACGACTGATTGTCGGAGATTATTCACAAATTGATGGTATAATGGCTGCAGGGCGGTCTGTGACCCTGGGGGAAGGCACGCGCTACAGGCGGGATGAATCCCTCCTTACCCCCTACCGGACACCCTATATCTTTTAGGCGGAGGTTACCTTATGATTGGAAAGAAATGGATGTTGGCCCTTTCCTGCGCAGCCCTCTTGGCAGCGCCAGCGGCAGGCTTTGCTTTTGGCCATACGACAGTTGTCGCAGATCCACGTTTGGGGGGATCGGTCCCTTATATTGATGGGCTGCGGGAAACTTATCTGCAAAATAATGTGAATGGAATTCTGCGGTCCCGGGCAGAAGCCCTGCAGAAAAAGGCTGGGGAAGGTGCTCGCCTTTCCTATGAAATCACTCTCAACCGTCCGAGCCTTGTTAGTTTTGTTCTGAAAGCGGAAGGCCAGCGTACGGTCTATGACGGTGTCACCATTGATACGGAAGCTGGCAGCGTCCTTGATGAAAAGGACCTGCTCTACACAAAAAGTGCAGACTATGAGCGGCTCCTTGACGGCAAGCATTATGTCTTTGGGGAAACGGGCATCCTGGCAGAAAGTACGGATGGAGGCCCCTTTACGAACCTGATTCCTTATGCTGACCTTACGGGGGCCATCAACGTTGGCGGTGGGGCGCGCCTTCTCACGAGCTACAAGCTGACCAAGGAAGCAGCCGGAAAGACCCTATCCGTGAAGCCGGGCGAGCTTGTTGCCCTCTATCTTGATGCCAACCCGTCCTTAGGTCTTGAGTGGACCCTTACAGGCGCGGACCTAGGTCGCGGCGTTGTCGACATGGGGCATTCCTTCTATTTGCCCATGGAAAACCCTACGGGCCGCGGTGGTTCCCCGGGTCAAACCATTTTGTTCCTGACGTTCAGTCAGCCTGGAAACTATGAGGTTACGGCCCTTTATGGAAAGAAGACGGCCAAGACGCCTTTTAATGAACTTGTCTACCATTTTGCCGTCAAATAAAAAAGTAAAAAGAACCGGACCTTTGTGATGTGTACCCCAAAAACTGGACGCATATAAATTAGTTAAATGGCATTAGTGGATGTTTCCCGATATATTTCGGGAGGCATCCATTTTTTTTTTCTGAATCCTTTCCTTGTTGAAATCGTGAATGTATTCTTTCACTGCTTTAGCAAATACCTTGAACGAAGTGTATTCTTTTTCGCTTCCGTAATACATTTCATTTTTCATCCGACCAAAAAAGGTCTCCATAATATTGTTGTCATAGCAGTTGCCCTTACGCGACATTGACTGTATAATTCCATGCTTTTTCAATTCACTTCTGTAAAATTCATGCTGATACTGCCATCCCTGATCCGAGTGCATAATTAACCCCTGTAAATTCCTGAATTTCTTAAAAGCTCGGTTCAGCCTCCTTTTGATTTGGTTAAGATTAGGAATCATCGCTAAATCATAGGAGATGATTTCGTTCGTATTCATATCCAGGATAGGGGAAAGGTAGCATTTTCCCCATGAGAAATGAAACTGTGTTACATCCGTTGTCCATTTCTGCAGTGGCCTGTCCGCTTTAAAGTTTCTCTGGATGATGTTGCCGGCCACTTTTCCGACTTCTCCTTTATACGAATGGTACTTTTCTTTCGGACGCTTGCCAAACAACTTCAGGTCATGCATGATACGCTGCACCCGTTTGTGATTGATATGGAAGCCGCGGTTCACCAGCTCGTGACAAACGCGCCGAACACCATATCTCTGCTTATTTTTCTCGAATATGTGACAGATTGTTTCCGTAATTGATTTGTTTCTTTCTTCTACACGATCGGTACGCTTCAATTCATAGTCGTAGGTCGACTTCGCTAATCCCGAGAATTTTAACAGGTACTTTAACGGGTGTCCTTCCTGGCGGAGTTCCTGGATGACTGCTGCTTTTTCGCCTTGAGCTGCGCAGCCCATTTTTGTCGTCTCAAGGCGATTTGTTTTTTTATTACAGCATTCTCCGCTTTTATGTAGGCATTCTCTGCGCGCAGACGAATTAATTCTTCCCGTTCACTTTCATTTAATGGTTTGGGGCTCTTCGTATTTCTTTTCATGGTCTGACCCTTTCTATGCTGACCTTTCTTTTTACTTACGAGCCCATTATACCCCTCTTCTCTGTATTTACGAACCCATTGGTACAAAAGACCATAGCTCATACCATATTGACAGGCGACAGCCATCATTGACTGTCCGGCATTTACTTGTGAAACCAATTCAAGTTTCTCCTCTGGGGACCATGCCTTGTAATGTGCTTTGTGACACAATGCTCCCGGTCCGCCAGCCTGTTCGATACGATTCCAAGTACGAATCTTGTTACGGAAATTTGCTGTTTTAATTCCTTTAGGTGTTTTTACCCACTTACCTTGACGATAAAGTTCTACACACATCAGCTTAAATTCAGTCGTATAACGCAAATGTACCCTCCTTACTGGGTGTCTAGTAAAGAGGGTACATTTCATTGGGTCACGGTTCTTTTTTTGGCTCCGCGTTGATGGTTTTTTGGTTGGTGAAAATGACAAAGCCCGGCTTGGCTCCGTTTGGCTTTTTTACATAGCGGCGCTGCGTGCAGTCGATGGAAACGCGGCTGGAAAAGCGTCCTTTGCTGTAGTAAGCGGCGATTTGAGCAGCCCGCAGGATATCTTCTTCCCTGGGGCTTGGAAGGGTCGTTTTCAGAATGACATGGGAGCCCGGAATGTTCTTGGCATGGAACCAAAGATCATGGGCGCGTCCTAGTTTGAAGGTGACATAGTCATTCTGCTTGTTGTTTTTTCCCACATAAAGGAGGGTGTCTTCCGAAAGAACGACTTTAAGCGGAACTGATTTGGACTGGACCGCCATCTTTTTACGGGGCTTGGGAAGGAGGCCAAGGGCAATGATTTCTTCCTTGATTTCTGAAACATCCCCTTTGGTGATGGCTGTATCCAGGGACGCGTCAAGACTTTCCAGATAGGCAAGGAGACTATCCGTTTCAGCTTGCTGGGTATGAATCTCGCTCACTGCCCGTTTGTACTTGTTATAGCGTTTGTAGTAGGCCTGGGCATTTTCTATGGCCGTCAGCTGGGGCTGGAGCGCAATGGTAAGGGGTTCATTGGTATAGATGTTTTGGAGCGTTGCTGCCTGTTCCCCCTTCTTTATGGCAGTTCCATAAGCCATAAGTGTATCGGCCATGATCTTTTGAGTATCGGCGTCTTCGGCCCGCAGGAGATCTTTTTCTAGGGCCTTCTGTTTTTTCTTGGTTTTTGCCATGTGGCTGAGGACGAGCTTTTGCAGTGTGTCCTTTTCGGGAATCTGGATGGGAACGAGGCTGGCGCTATACAGCAGGGCGGCTAAGAGGGAAGGAAAGGAACGGGCTGTCATCTTTTCCGCTACATGGGCCTCATAGGCAGTTAGGTGCTTCATCCGGTTGCGCCCATCGATTTGGGCCATGACGGTCTGGATTTCCCCTGTCAGATGGGCTTTTACCTCTTCTTGGATGGAGAAGATGGCTTTTTCAAGGGCCGCTGCTTCCTTTAGGGAAAATAGGGCCGGTGCCTTGTCAAAGCCTGCACGGTAGACGGTCTCCTGGGCGGATTCTTTTCCGATGCCGACAGTTACCGCAATGAGGGCGGCGGTGAGACTATCTTTCCCGCTTGCCACACAAGCCTCCCTGATGGCATGGGGGTCACCTTCAAGAAAGGAAATGCCTTCCCCAAGGGGCGGCGCTTCATAGGGCTTATTTGGCAAGATCTGGCGCACGCGGCTTTCTTTCTTTCCAATGTGGCGGAGAGCGTCGACGATGAGCCCTGTTTCATCAACAAAGATGATGTTGCTGTTTTTTCCTGTCAGTTCAAGAATCAGTTTTTTTGTGATGATCTTGCGTTCCCGGCCAATCAGATCGATGCCTATGACAAGAACGCGGTCAAGGCCCAGCTGCGTGATGGACGTAATGCGGCCTTCTTCAAGGTGTTTACGAAGGAGCATGCAGAAACTGGGCGGCCTATCTGGCCGTTCAGGAAGACGCTCGGGAAGTGTCACGAGGGGGGAATCCCCGGATAGATCAATGAGCAGGTTTTCGGTATGGGTTTGGAGCGTAATCTGAAGGAGCAGGGAATTGCGGCTCGGCATGAAAATCTTATAAATCCTGCCGTTTTCCAGATGGTCCCGCAGCTCTTTAGTAAGAACGCGTAAGGTCATGCCTTCGAGGTTCATGAAAAAGCCTCCTTTTGGCTTATATTTGCACGATTTCCCGTTTTTTTATATAATATATGGATACATTATGCGTGGTCTGCAATCGTAAGATGCCAGACGGCACTTCACACAGTATAATATGTGGATTCTTTCTGGTCAAACCGCAAAGGAGATTATGGAATGAAAAAAACAGGATTGCTGCTTGTTGCCCTTCTGACACTGACCCAATCGGCTTACGCCATGCTCCCCCTTACGGAAAACAATATTGCTGCTGCCCAGCTTTACGGATCCCAGCGCAAAGGAGCGTCAGACCTTGAACTGGTAGCGCCTTGGACCGTCTACGACCGTAAGCAGACGAACCGTTATGGCGTCGGGGAAAAAACGGTTATGTACACGCCTTATCTTATGGCAGCCATCGATGCCAAGAGTCTTGCGGAAAATGGGGGAACTCCCACAATCAGCCGGGGCATGAAGGTGGCCAAGGCCTATGACGGTGTGCTTGCCCTCGGTGTCACAATCAGTACGACGACCAAGCTTGAACCGAAATTCCTCAAGGTCAAGATGTATCAGGGCACCAATGTGGTGGAACCCTATTACACGAATCTCAACCATGCGGCTCGGCGCAAGATGAAGGTGAACAGTGCCGCCGCGGGCGGCGTCGTCACGGTCAATGTCTGGGATGATCAGTACTATATCTATTTTGACCTCAAGAAGCTCGATCCCAAGCGGACCATGGTCCTTGCTGTAACTGATGAGGTCGGTGGAACGCGGGAGTACGTGCTGAAACTTGACAAAGTAAACTAAGGGGGCCCTACGTTGTTAAAGAGTATGACCGGCTACGGACGTGGCGATTATCAGGATGATTCGTTTTCCTTTACCTTTGAAATCAAGACCGTGAATCACCGTTATGCGGAACTGTCCATCCGCATGCCGCGCTTCTTGGCACCCCTTGAAAACCGGATGCGCAAGGTGATCTTGGATGATGTGAGCCGGGGACATATGGACGTTTTTGTCAATGCAGCCTATACGGGAACGGAAGGCCGTCAGATTACAATTGACAAAGGCCTTGCAAAGGCTTATCATGATGGTTTGAAGGAACTTTCAGCCCTTTTGGGCGCTCATGAAGGCGCGGTTGATGAGGGGCGGGAGGTTCTTTTTGTGGCAAAGTGCCCCGATGTGGTCATCCCCGGAGAGGCAAAGATCGATCTTGAAACGCTCTGGCCCCATATGCTGGGTGCCGTCCAGACGGGACTGCGCCATTTGGACGCGATGAGGGAGGAAGAAGGCCGCAACATCTCCCAAGATGTGGCGCGCCGCGTAGACCTTATCGAAGAAAAGCTTTCCTTCCTGGAAGAACGCGCCCCTGAAGCGGTCAAGGATTATGAAAAGCGCCTTGAAGAGCGGCTTCTTGAGGCCCTTCGTGCCCATGGAGCCGGGGACCTGGATGAGTCACGTCTCATCCAGGAAGTTGCTCTTTATGCGGATAAGGTGAACACGACAGAGGAGATGGTCCGTCTCCACAGTCATATCAAGCAGTTCCGCCAGATGCTCCAGGAAGATCATCCTGTCGGTCGGCGTATGGACTTCCTGGTACAGGAATTTAATCGTGAAGCCAACACCATTGCCTCCAAATGCAGTGATTCGACGATGACCCAGACTGTCGTTGAAATGAAGGGTGAGATTGAAAAGGTCCGGGAACAGATCCAAAATATTCAATAGTGGCAAGGAGTAGGAAATGGACATCAAACTGATCAATATCGGATTTGGCAATATTGTATCGGCCCAACGGGTCGTTACCATCATCGGCCCGGAATCGGCGCCTATCAAGCGGATCATCCAGGATGGCCGCGACAAGGGTGTCGTCATTGATGCAACCTATGGGCGCCGGACCCGTTCCGTCCTCATCATGGACAGCGGCCATTTGGTCCTTTCGGCCCTGCAGCCAGAGACCATTGCCAACCGGTTTGCCGTTGACGATGACGTTGACGACGAAGCTGGAGAAGGAGGAGACCATGAATAAACCACAGGGAATCTTACTTGTCCTTTCTGGACCGAGCGGTGCCGGCAAAGGAACCATCTGCGGACGGCTCCTTGAGAAACGGGACCACATGGCCTATTCCGTTTCCTGCACGACCCGTGAACCCCGCAAGGGAGAAGTGGACGGCAAGAACTATTTCTTCAAGACCCGTGAGGAATTTGAGGAAATGATCAAAAATGGCGGCCTTTTGGAACATGCTTCCGTTTATGGAAACTATTACGGGACCCCGCGTCAGTACGTGCTTGATAAGCTGAACGAAGGCCTTGACGTCGTCCTTGAAATCGATCCCCAAGGCGCGCTGCAGGTCAAAAAGAGCTACCCTGACGGGGTGTTTGTTTTCATCGTCCCGCCATCCCTTGATGAACTCAGTAAGCGCATTTATAAACGCGGGACTGATGCGGTTGATGTCATCAAGCGCCGACTCAGCGCAGCGACATCGGAACTAGCCTATGCTTCGAAGTATGATTACATTGTCGTCAACGATGAAGTGGAAAGAGCCACGGACAAGGTTAGCAAAATCATCGATGTGGAACATCTCAAAGTGGGACGCACCTACTACATTGTTGATGAAATCTGCCAACAAAAGACGACTGAACAAGACTAAAGGAGTGTTGTTATCATGACTATGATTGATCCGTCCATTGATTATCTGGCTGAAAAAGTAGGTTCCAAATATGGCCTTGTCATTATGGCTGCCAAACGGGCTCGCCAGCTTGTTGACCATGCACCGGCCCTGGTGGAAAGCAAATCCAATAAGCCCGTTTCCATCGCTATGGAAGAAATTGCCCAGGGGCTTGTAACGGCGGAACCCAAGTCGAACACCAAGAAATAAAAGGAGTCCACTGTGTTAGAGGGCAAAAAGATTGCAATCGGTGTGACCGGTGGAATTGCCTGCTATAAGGTGGTCACCCTTGTCAGCCGTCTCGTCCAGGCCGGGGCAGAGGTCCGTGTCGTAATGTCGGAGGCCGCCACAAAGCTTGTGTCCCCTCTGTTATTTAAGGAAATCAGCGGCGCGCCTGTTGCCTATGATATGTGGCGTGGCAATGATGAATTCAATGTGGAGCATGTGGCCTTGGGCCGTTGGTGTGACCTTATGGTTGTGGCACCGGCTACGGCCAATATCATTGGCAAGATGGCTGGCGGCATTGCCGATGACCTTCTGTCGACGACGCTTATGGCTTGCGATAAGCCCAAGATCATCTGTCCGGCCATGAACACGAATATGCTCGATAACCCCGCTGTCGTGCGCAACCTGGAAACGCTGCGCAGGGATGGCATTCTTATCATGCCGAGTGGAGCGGGCTACCTGGCCTGCGGCATCAACGGGGCTGGACGCCTTCCTGAACCGGAAGACATCAAAGCCTATCTTGATGACTTTTTTGCAAAACGGGATGGTGACCTTCGGGGACGCCGCATCCTCGTGACGGCGGGAGGAACCCGGGAAGCCATTGATCCGGTGCGTTTCATCGGCAACCGGTCAAGCGGCAAGATGGGCTACGCCATTGCTTGCGATGCAGCGCGCCGCGGCGCCGATGTGATCCTTGTCTCAGGACCGACGGCCCTTGCGGCCCCGCGAAATGTAACACTGATTCCCGTGGAATCGACCCAGGAGATGCTGGATGCCTGCCTCACCGTCTATGATTCGGTGGATGCCGTGATCAAGGCTGCTGCTGTTGCCGATTACCGGCCCCATGAAAAAGCCGCGCAAAAGATCAAGAAAAATGAGGAAAGCCTCACCATCGACCTTGATAAGAACCCTGATATCCTGAAACTGTTAGGAGAAAAAAAGACCCATCAGTTCCTCGTCGGCTTTGCCGCGGAAACGCAGAACCTTATTGCCAACGCGGCCGCCAAAGTGCAGAAAAAGCACCTTGATATGATTGTCGCAAATGACGTTACGGCTCCAGGCGCTGGTTTCAGCACGGATACAAACATCGTCAAGCTGCTTTTCCCCGATGGAAGCATCAAGGAACCGGGTCTTATGTCAAAAGAGGATGTCGGAAATCTCATCCTTGATATCGTGCGAGACCAAACGGCTGAAAAATAAAAGCATAAAATGGTCTGCAATCACTGTATGTGACTGCAGACCATTTTTCATTGTTTCTTGATATTGACGCCATAGGTTCGATGCTGCGCATCGAGTACAAAGGAAAAAGAAAAAGGCGGGACGTGGCGGTATTATTGTGATTCTGGGTTTGGCTCTCTTCTTTTAAACTTACAGCTCTCTCAATCGGAGCATTTTTTGCTTCGACGCAGCCTCATGCTTTTTTGCTCCGACCAGTCTCGTAATTGATGGAGATTCCAGGCTGGTTGTTATATACATAAACATTGAACTGGACTCCAGCACCTTTATCTTCGACACTGTAGGCTTCCATCTGAACACCCCGCGCCACAAGTTCCCGCTCCTTAAAAATGGGGGTGACCCGATAGAGTACATGGTGATTGGTTTCTTTGACATAGTCGGCTACCATGTTTTCAAAGGGCAGCATCCCTGTTACGTTAAGATATCGTGTCCCAGTAATGAGATTGCGCGGATTGGCGTTTTCTGCCGTCAGCTGATACCCAATCAAGTGGCAGCGGTTGTATAGATATTTGCCGTCAATGCCTTCATATTTGACTGTATGCCAGCCTGAGGGTTTGATGTTTCCGATGGCGCCTCGTTTTTTAGTCGGCATGGTAGAACGGCTTACGTTGGCAAAGGCTGCGCCGCAGCGCCCTAGACTGTCGAGCTTGCTGTAGTGTTCAAAGGAACTGGTGGAAGCCTTGTCCTTATCGGAAAAGCTCGGCACATTGTCATTGATGACAACATAAGGTTTGCCGGAAAAATCAGGAATGCTTGCTAAATCAAAGGAGGTTTGTGCCGCTGATCCCTTTTGGGTGGCGACGGGCGCCGCGGCGGGCGCACTCTTTCTGGATGCTGCTTCCTTGGACTGGCCGCAGCCTGCTGCCATGAGTGAGAGGGAAAGTAAAAGGGATGCCGCGAAGTTCATGAGTTTTTTCATTTTTCGTATACCTCTTCTGTAATCTTGTCATGGGAAGAACCGGCAAAACTCCTTGTAAAGACGCAGTGCCAGGCCTTTGTTACATCGATATCAAAGAAAAAATCACCTGGATAGGACCGGTTCCAGTGATAGAGCACAATTTTTTCAATCCGGTCCAGGTAAGGGGCCGCTTCCCGGTCTTCAAGAAGGGCATATTCCTTAGGACCTGCTTTTTGAAGAAAATCTTCAGCCACTTCGATAGAAGCATTTTCTCCTTCAAAGAGGGCTGCCGTATAGGCGTCCATCCAAAGTTTTTGACCCGATACCTGGGCAAGGATTTCCTTCCTAAGGATCCGGTCCTGACTTTGACGGCGGTTGTTAAAGAGCAGGCCGCCTGCATCGTCGACACATGTGATGAGAATCATTGTAACATCGTTCCTTTCCGCAAAGTTGGGTACTTTGTCTATTATAACAAAATCCTTGCTGCGAATGCCTGTTTTCTTAAAAAAGAAGAAGCAGGGAAAAGATTATTTGGATAGTGAAAAGAGTCTTTGGCTGGAGCTTAGGTATCGTGAGCGATAGAAAACGTTTGTTTTATAAAATGAGCCCGTCTTTGAACAATCAAAGACGGGCTGACTCCATTGAAATGAAGTCCAATTAGTTTTTTTGAGCAGGTGCTTTAGGATGGCGTTCCAGAAACCTGAGGGAGTCGCCGCGGTCTACGACCATTTCATAGTTATGGCTAGAAAGGCTCGCATAAAGGGACTGGAGACGGCGCAGGAGGGAAACACCTCCACTGCGCCTTGTGACGCCAGGCACGGGCGGCGGGAAGAGGGGGACACGAAGTACATTGGCCCCGGAGTAAATCGCCATGACTTGTCCTTGGACATGGATGCTGTTAACAAGGGGAGAGGCGGCGATATTGGCCTTAGGGAACATCACGCGCAGGATGGCCGTGAGGCGCAGGAAGGTTTCCAGGTTACACGGCAGCTGATGACGGAAACTCGTTCCTTCCCTTGGAACAAAAGGAGATAGGCTGATTGTATCGGGATTGATTTCCTGGAGCATGGTAAGGTCACGGGCAAGATACTCCGCCATCTCATAAGGAGCCCCGACAAGGAATCCTGTATCAAGCTCATAGCCAAGGAGCTTAAGGTCGTTTAGGCAGTCTATTTTGGTTGATAGGGAATCCGACGGGGGATGGAGTCTTGAAAAGTGCAGGGGATCTGCCGTTTCAAAACGCAGGAGATACCGATCGGCACCGGATTTTTTCATTCGGCTGTAAGATAGGCGGCTTCGCTCACCAATGGAAAGGCCCAGCGCACAGTCCGGAAACTCCCCTTTGAGCGTTGAGATGAGGTTGCCCATGATCATATCTGTATAGTAATGATCTTCCCCTGATTCCAGGATGAATGAGCGCAGACCGAGTTCATACCCTTCTTTCAGGGCGCCGCGGATTTCCTCTGAATTGAGACGGAATCTTTTTTTATCCCTGTTTTCTTCTCGGAGGTCACAATAAAAGCAGTTTCGCGGGCAGTGATTGGTGAACTCCAGAACGCCCTGCATATAGATCCGGCGATGAAACAGATAATTCACCGCTTCCTGCGCGGCCGCAAAAAGCTTATTGCGCAGCGAAGGATCCTGGGAGCGCAGAAGCTCCAAATATTGTTCATCCGCAAGGGACGAACGCTGCATGAGCAGGTCGACAACATCCATGACAATTCCTCAACTTCCCTTTATTCGGTCACTACCGTCTACTTAACATTCCTATTATACTATATTGCGCGGCTTGTTACTAGATGGGTATGAAAAAATGCCCCATCTTGACAAGAGCGTTCCATTCCGATATACTTCATTTGTTATGGAGAGGTGGCCGAGTGGTTTAAGGCACCAGTCTTGAAAACTGGCGATCCTGCGAGGGACCGTGGGTTCGAATCCCACCCTCTCCGCCAATTAAAAATGAGATATGCGGACGCTTTCCGCATAAATTCAAATAACACCGCATGAGTCTTTGAATAAGGACTGGTGCGGTGTTTCAGTCTTTTATCATTTCCACATATGTTTACATGAGTCCGTACCATCAAGCAAAGCTTGCGCACCAATTGCGCACCAGCTGCCCCTAAAAACATCCTCTTTTGATTCACCCCTATGGACTGTCCGAAAGGAGAAATTTCCCATGAACTTTTTTGATCTTTTATCGGCCCGCCGCAGCGTGCGTCAGTATACGGAAGAACCCATCGAGCGCAATAAGCTCCAACAGATTGTTGCCGCCGGACTCATGACGCCGAGCAGCAAGAACCTTCACAGTACAGAATTTTTAGTCGTCGAGGACCGGAGCCTCATTTCCCAAATGGCCCGCTGCAAGCCTCGCTTTGGGGAAATGCTTACACAAGCGACGGCGGCTGTCGTTGTATTGGGGCGCCTTGAATCCCATGCTTGGGTGGAAGACGCGTCCCTTGCTATGCTCGCGATGATGCTTGAGGCCCGGGAACTGGGAATTGGCAGCTGTTGGGTGCAGGTAAGGCATATGGTCTCCGAAAAAATAGGCTCTGATGGAAATCCCCTTACGTCGAATAAGGATCTGCAGGAACTGCTCCATTTTCCGGATGGGCTTGAGGTTGAAGCCATCCTTTCCTTGGGATATCCGCTCCATCCCATTCGTCCAAGAAAATTGGCTGACGTGAGACCTTTCCGGGTCCATTGGGGCAAGTGGGAGTAGGGCCGTTTCCTCTTGCTGTTTGGGCAGCCGTAAAAAAGGGACGCAACGCATAGACATGGACAAGCGACAGGATCTGTACGTATGGAATGTGCGCTGCAGGTCTTGTTTTTTTGTCGTCTTTTGTCCCTTCCCACGAGATTTTTGAAAGTCAAGTTGTATCGACCTTCCTTTCTTTGGTAAAATGAAGGACAAAGCATTGCTTTTTCACCAACTTGCACTATAATGAAAGTGAATATATGTTTAGGATAGGAGGGGTGACAATGGGGTCCAGGACCATTGATGAGCTGCGGAAGCTGCTCCATCTGCCCGATGTGGAATATGGCCGGGAAAGCATCAGGCGCAGGAAGTGGCAGGAACCGCTTCCTGCCGCACTGCAAAAGCTTCGGGAATACCAATGGCAGGCACGCAACAAGTATAGCCCTTCCGAACTTTTTGTCCTACAGGGAAAAGCCGCGGAAAACTATAGCGATGAAACGGTTCACACTGGCCCTTGCCTTCACTATTATCCATCTTATTCGGCGCTCAGTGACAGCGAGCTGCGGGGCTACTTTGGCTGGCGTACGCGGGTTCGTCGGGGACAGGTGGAACCATCAAACCTCACCTTTTACATCCTTTATGCCAATGAACTGATCAATCTTATTGGTGTCAAATCGCCGGAGGAGGGATACGAACGGCTCCTAAAGCTGCGGGACGACTATGGGCCGAAGGAACCGACCCTTATTATGCGTCTGAATGAGTGGCTCTTTCATTTCATGGTCTATTATGGGGTGACGCCCGAAAAACTCCCGCCCGTCGTGCAGAGTCTCATGGCCCTTGGTAAGGACCTTACGTATCTGGAAACGGAAGACCTAGTCCTTCATCATCATGAGACCGTTGAGGTCCTTTCTAGACATTCCAATTACAACCTTAAGAAATCCCTTCTCTATCATAAAGATCCTCTGCATTATGAACGCTTCATTGCCCTGATCTATCAAAAGATTGTGGCCTATTTCAAGGACCATCGACAGATGGGATTCATGGATACGTGCCTTGCCAGTGAAACCTATCGCTGGCTCGACCTTTTTGAAACGGCTTATTTTCTTCCTGAACGCCGGGAACGAAAAAAACTGATTTATCGATTCGATCAGTATGCATATGTAAAGACTGATGGGGAAATCTGGACCCTATGGTACCGAACGGCGGATAATAAGCATAGGCGGAGACTGGGATCCTATCTGCGCATGGCCGAGGTCCATTATCGAAAGCTCATGGAAGAGCCGCCCCTCCAGCCGCTTGAAACGCCGCCTAAATGGCTGGTGAAAAGTGTGGATGCCATTGTGGCCCATTTTCAGGAAGAAGCCGCACGTAAGGCACGGCAGGAAGTGTCCTTCGATTTGAGTAAATTGGGCTTAATCCGCAAGGATGCCGCACAAACGCGGGATAAGCTCATGACAGAAGAGGAAACGCGGGAAGAAAGCCTTCGGGAGTTGTCCAAGGAAGAAAGGAAGGAACCCGCTTTGACGCGGGTTGCTGAAAAGGCCTCTGAGCAAGGACCTCAGCTCGCCTTCTTGGAAAAAGAAAAAAGTACAGCCCAGATACCGCCCCCTCACAGAGTGCCCGTGGTGGAAAAGAAGGCACTTCCCTATGGCCTTACGGAGGCGGAAGCCGCTTTTCTTAGGGCACTGCTTACGCATGCATCCTATAAGGAAACGCTTCCTCCTGGCATGATGGTTTCCCTCATGATTGACCGGGTCAACGAGAAACTTTATGATGAATTTATGGATACGGTCCTTGCTGATGACGGAGGGCCGATGATCCTTGCCGATTACGTCGATGACCTGAAAGGAGTCCTACTGTGATCAAAATCCCAAAAAGAATTGCCCGGACCCTCATCAGTTCCTTAAAGGGCGGTGTCGTGCCCCGCATTGGCCTGCCTTATATTACTGTGGGGCGTAAGAACGAGATTGACGCGCTGCTCCACGATGTCTCCGTGATTGAAGAAGGCGGCGCCTCCTTCCGTTTTGTCGTAGGGCGCTACGGAAGCGGCAAAAGCTTCCTGCTCCAAACCATACGCAACTATATCCTTGAAAAGAACTTTGTCGTGGTGGATGGGGACCTGTCACCGGAACGGCGGCTTCAAGGAACCCATGGGCAGGGGCTTGCCACGTACCGTGAACTCGTGCGCAACATGTCGACCAAGACCCGCCCCGAAGGGGGTGCCCTTACGCTCATCCTCGACCGCTGGATTGACCGTGTCCAGGCCCTGACCATGGAAGAAACCGGCCTTGCCATGGGGGATGGGGCCCTTATTGACGCTGTGGAAAAAAAGATCCGCAAGGTCCTATATTCCCTGGGGGACATGGTCCACGGTTTTGATTTTGCCCGTCTCCTGAGTCTTTACTACGAGGCCTACCGCAGCGGTGATGATGCCCAAAAGGCCCTTGTCATCAAATGGTTCCGCGGGGAATACGAGACAAAGACAGAGGCCAGGAAAGAACTCGGCGTCAATATCATCATCACCGATGATGACTGGTATGAATACCTTAAAATCTTTGCCTATTTCCTGAAACAGGCTGGTTATGCCGGCTTTTTTATCCTGATCGATGAACTGGTCAATATCTATAAGATTCCCAATGCCATTTCCCGTCAATATAACTATGAGAAGATCCTTACCATGTTCAACGATACCATGCAGGGAAAGGCCCACTACCTAGGCATCATTCTCAGCGGTACGCCTCAATGCATGGAAGATCCGCGCCGCGGCGTCTATAGCTATGAAGCGCTGCGTTCTCGCTTGGCGGCAGGGCATTTCAGCGGTGACTACAAAGACCTGCTGGCACCCGTGATCTACCTTCAGCCCCTGACGCCGGAAGAACTGCTCATCTTGACGGAAAAACTGACGGAGATCCACGGCTTGCTCTATGAATATGACAATAAAGTGACCCAGGAAGACCGCATTTCTTTCATTCGTCAGGAATTTGCCCGCGTCGGGGCCGATTCGCATATTACGCCCCGGGAAATCATCCGTGATTTTATCGAGCTCCTTGATCTTGTCTACCAGCACCCGGATAAGACAATCGGTGATTTCCTCCAAAGCGGTGAGTTTGTCTATGCCAAAAGTGAGGAAACGCCCGACGGAAAGTTCGCCGAATTTACGCTTTGACTCGGTTGCTGTTTGTTGACAGGAAAGGATCCTGATTTTGTCTATTTTTGATGAATATGCTCCTTTTGTGCAGGATTTCATCTATCGAAATGGCTGGGACGAACTGCGCCCCATCCAAGTGGCCGCAGGGGACGCCATCTTCCATACCGATGATAACCTGCTCCTCACGGCATCGACGGCGTCAGGCAAGACGGAAGCCGCCTTTTTTCCCATCCTGAGCCTTTTTGATGCCAATCCGCCCAAGTCTGTGGGCTGTATCTACATCGGACCGTTAAAAGCCCTCATCAATGATCAATTCCAGCGCCTGACAGACCTTTGTTCCGATGGGAATATCCCTATCTGGCACTGGCATGGTGATGTTTCCCAGTCTCACAAAGCAAAGCTCATGCGCCATCCGTCGGGCATCCTGCAGTTGACCCCGGAATCCCTGGAAGCCATTCTGCTTCATAAGCATATGGCCGTTCCTAGGCTCTTTGGGGATTTGCGCTTTGTTGTCATTGATGAGGTCCATTCCCTGCTGCGCGGTGACAGGGGCGGACAGACCTTGTGCCTTATCGAGCGAGTCAGCCGCCTTGCTGGCGTCAATCCCCGCCGCATTGGGCTGTCAGCTACGATGGGGGACCCTGAACGAACAGGGGCTTTTTTGTCCCTCGGCACGGGGCGGCGCACCATCATTCCCCGTATACAGTCAAAAGGAAGCCGCTGGCGTCTTTCCCTTGAGCATTTTTATGTCAAGGATACCCAGGCCGGGGAAGGGCGGACCGATATCAAAGCCCTGCCCGTTCTCGATGAAAAGACCGATACGGCTCCTCGTGAGGCGGATCCCGGTCTTGGTTACATTTTTGAACATACGCGGGGAAAGAAGTGCCTTGTTTTTGTCAATTCCCGCGAAGAGTGTGAAGGAGTGACGACAAGCCTGCGCCAATACTGCGAACTGAACCATGAGGCGGACCGCTTCCTGATCCACCACGGAAATCTCAGCGCAAGTTACCGGGAAACGGCGGAAATGCTTATGAAGGATGAAAGCAAACCCTTAACGACGGTTACGACGTCGACCCTTGAACTAGGAATCGACATTGGTCGTCTGGAACGAGCCTTCCAAATCGACGCGCCCTGGACGGTCTCGAGCTTCCTGCAGCGTATGGGACGCACGGGACGGCGCGCCCTGCCGCAGGAAATGTGGTATGTCATCAGGGAAGACGAACCGGAAATCCGGGCCCTGCTGCCAGCGACCATCCCTTGGAAGCTCCTTCAAGCCTGTGCCTTAATCCAGCTTTACCTGGAAGAGCGCTGGGTGGAACCGCCGCGGCTTGACCGGCTGCCTTTCAGCCTTCTTTATCACCAGACCATGAGTGTCCTTGCTTCCTGCGGGGAGATGAGCCCTGCTGAGCTTGCCTCCCGCGTACTGACACTCAATTATTTTCACCGCATCACCCCTGATGACTACCGCGTCCTCCTGCATCATCTTATCCAAACGGACCACATCCAGTTGACGGAAAAAGGCGGCCTCATTGTCGGTCTTGCGGGGGAGCGGGTCATCAATTCCTTTAAGTTCTATGGCGTCTTTCAGGAAAGCGAGGAATATACTGTCCGCAGCGAATCCCAGGAACTGGGTACGGTTGTTGCACCCCCGCCGCCGGGTGAAAAGATTGCCCTAGCCGGCCATGTATGGCGCGTCCTTGAAGTAGACCGCAAACGGCATCTGATCTACTGTGAAATGGTAAAGGGCAAAGTACCGGCTTACTTTGGTGAATGCCCAGGTGACCTTCATACAAAGGTCCTGAAACGGATGCGCCAGGTCCTGCGGGAAGATACCCTTTATCCCTATCTCATGAAAAATGCTGTCAGCCGCCTTACGCAGGCGCGCTGCACGGCAACCCAAAGCGGTGCTGCTGATGAGAATCTGATTTTTTTGGGCGGCAAGATGTGGTGCTTCATTCCCTGGCTTGGGACCTATGGATTTCTTGCCATGGAGCGTTTCCTGCGCCTTAAATGCGGAGATAAGCTTGGCCTAAAGAATTTGGACCCCTTCCGGCCCTTTTTCATGCAGTTTACCATGGAAGCGGATGCGCCTACCTTTTATGCCGTCCTGCGGGAAGAGGGGGAAAAGCTCAATAATCCGATGGATCTGGTGTACCCAAACGAGGTCCCTTTATTTGATAAATATGATGAATATTTGCCCGAGGAACTTGTAAAGAAAGGATTTGCCTACGGCGTGCTCCGCATGGATGAAGTCAAGGACTTTTGCCGCAGCCTTTCAGCAGAAAAGGCAAGGCCGGCGGAACTGGTTGACGGGGCACCATCATGAAAAATAGGAGAAAAAAATGACCCAAACCATGGGAACCCTCATTGTCCTTTTATCGACAGGCATGTGGGGCATCTCTGGCGTGTGCGGCCAGTATCTGTTTGAACACACGCAGATTGATTCGACTTGGCTGATTGCTGTGCGGCAGATCCTTGCCGGTCTCATGTACATGATGGTAATAGTCCAAAGGGGAAAGGAACCGCTATTTGCTATTTTTCGCGCTCAGCGGCAAACCCTTTGGGAAATGCTCTTTTTTACCTTGGGCCTTCTGGGGTCCCAGTATGGTTTTTATTATGCCATCAAGCTCTCAAACGCTCCTACAGCAACGGTCCTCATTTACACAGCGCCTGTCTTTGTCGTGCTCCAGCAAGTGCTGATGCAGCATCGACCTGTGGAAAAAAAGGAAGCCGTGGGAATCTTTACGGCTCTTATGGGTGTCTTTCTTGTTTCCACCCATGGCAACCCGACTAGCCTTGTCATTTCGCCGGCTGCTCTTTTTTGGTCCATTTTGTCTGCCATTGCCATGACCCTTTACACGGTGGCGCCAGCGCATATCCTTAAAGAATACAGCAGTCCTTACCTGATGGGGTGGGGGCAGCTCCTTTCAGGATTCATCCTTCTTCCTTTATGCAATCCCTTTCATTCCGGGGTGGAAAGCTGGACGTTTTTTAGCATAGGAGCCATGGGCTATATCATTGTCTTTGGGACGGTTGTGCCATTTCTCATGTACTTTAACGGCCTCAAGGTCATTGGCCCCGTCAAGGCATCTCTCATCAGCTGCAGTGAACCTCTTTGTTCCGTCTTGTTTTCTGTCGCCTTTTTAGGAACCTTCCTTGCCCTGCCGGACTATTTGGGCGTTGTGTGTATTGTAGGGACGGTGGTGATGCTGAGTTTGAAATAGATTGATGGGGGAGCGCAAAAATCGGGCTCAAATTCCAGAATACTGTGCCTCCATTGCATCCATAAAATAAAGAATCAAGCATAGTAGGAAGTACTTGCTTCGAATCGGATCGATTTTTGCTCCGAGTAATAATACGGGATGAGGCGCGGACCTAAACCGCCCCCTTGCGGGGGAAGGGGTCCGAAATGATTTGCTCTCAAACATTTTTCTCGGACTTACGATGACGCATCAAAAGCGTCCTTCGAAACTCCGGGCGAAGGTTCCTCACTACCGTTTGCAGGGAAACGGCGCTTTGCTTCTCATCCACCACCAAAATCGGGAAATGATCATGATAAATGCTTGTAGAAATTTACCGGTTTCGGTCCCCTCCTTTGCAAAAGCGGATCGATGTTGCGCATCGAGTACAAAGGGAAAATACGAACACGGGTCGTTCCAAGCACTATCGTGGTTTCTATATTTTCAAAAGACAATCCTTTTTTCAGAACTCACATAAACGTTAAGAACCCTAAACGGGATCCTTGTTTATATTCGTTTGGGGTTATTTCTCACGATCTTTTGGGTTATAATCTTTTGTCTCCGTGTTTTGCCTAGGTAAAGGCGAATCGACACTACGAGTCGATCTCAAAGGGAAATCGCGAAAGCGGATTGTTCCGGATGCTATTGTTATCTTTCTATAAAAAGATCTTTTTTTTCAGAACCCAAATAAAAACGAAGAGCCCTGTCCCGAACCAGTGACTGCGTTCGGGGCAGGGGTTACTTTTGGAATCATACCTTACGGGTCTTATGCCTTACTGTTTTTCACCGATCAATTCCCAATCTGCAGTTTTTTATAAAGGGGAAAGCAAGCGTCCTATCAGGGCGTTTCGGTGAGTCGTCTTTGAACGAGCTTTTTATCTTAAAAAAACACCCCCGCTCTTGCGGGAAGTGTTTTCTTGTATCTTTTGAAAACCGCGCCATAGTGGCGTGGTTCCGGAAAGCCTATAGCTATAAAAGACCTCCTAATGAAGTACCATGCAGTCGACCTGTCAGTCAAGCAAAGTAAAACATTAGGAGGTGCACTGCCATGCCAAGTGGGCAGAGTCATGTCGTTCATAGTTTAGTACACACAAAGTGGAATTGTAAGTATCATATTGTGTTTGCACCAAAGTATCGTAGAAAAGTTTTCTATGAGAAAAAACGGTTAGCAATAAGAGACATCTAGCGACAGCTTTGTGAATGGAAGGGCGTAGAAATTCTTGAAGGTGAAATTTGCCCTGATCATGTACATCTGTTGGTAAGTATCCCACCAAAAATTAGCGTTTCGTCTTTTGTTGATTTTCCAGCAGTTTGGAAATATGAAATTTGCCTACCGAAATCGCGAATTTTGGTGCAAGGGATACGCTGTCGATACAATAGGTAAAAACACTACTGCAATAAAACATGATATAGCCAATCCGCTAAAACGCGACCGGGAAGGGAATCAACTGAGTATATTCGATTCACGAGACCCGTTTACGGATAGCAAGTAACCCCGTGCATGGCTGATAGGCCAATTTTTTAACGTACTTGTACGTCGCCAGTAATATGATGGCTATGCCCGAAAATGAAAAACCACCCGCTATGCGGGTGGATAGTTATTTCCTTACCCAAAAATGACTTCATCAATCTCTTTCTGCACGGCCATATACTCCCGAATGGAGGCTTCACACCGCTCCGTGAAGGTGGGGCGCAGGTCGAGTTTTTCGCCAAGAAGCTTGAAGAAGGCCTTTTCTTCATCGGCATAGGTTCCATCCACAAGGGCAAGCCCCATCAGTTCGAAGACAACAATACGTTTTTGAATGCGGTCCGTTGCGGCATTGAGGTTCGTCGCTAGGGCTTCCAGGGATTTCTGAGGCGCGTCAAGGGAAATGGTCATCTGCAGTTCCTCGCCATAGGCTGCGAGCAGTTTTTCTTCCCGCTTATCGACAATTCCATCGGCATTGCACAAATATTTGGCAATATCAATAAAAACTTCCTTTGCAGGTTGAGATAATCTCCGTAAATACATAAGGACCCCCTCGTTCAAGTTTGCTCCACGGAAAGCTTAAGAAAATTCTATGGGTGCTTCCTTGCTTTTTATTATAGCAAAGCGCGTAGGGAGACACAATGACAAAAGGGAGAGCTCAAGAGATAAAAGTAAAATATGTAATAAATTTGACAATTGAACTCGTTGAAAAAAGGCGTTTCTTCGACCTTTTTAGCTATGCGTGAACAAGGAAATCGAAAAAAATGAATCTTGATGAAGATGCTGTGTTTTCCAGTGTTCTTCATGATATAATGAAGAGCAAGAATGTGCTGTCAGATTCCATGGACTTGCTTCATGATACGTAAAGGAGGTCCTTTCATGGACTTTTCGCAAATAAGGCATCCTTATCCTTCGCGCCGCAGCGTGACCTACGGCAGACGCGGCATGGTGGCTACCAGCCAAACCCTTGCGGCGCAGGCGGGTCTTGCCATGCTGAAACAGGGCGGGAACGCGGCCGATGCCATTATCGCCACGGCGATTGCCATGACCGTTCTTGAACCAACGAGTAACGGCCTGGGAAGTGACGCTTTTGCTCTTTATTGGAGCGCAAAAGATCATCAGCTTTTTGGCCTTAATGGCAGCGGATGGGCGCCCCAGGCACTGACGCTTGAGGCCATGCGCGAAAAAGGCGTTGCTGCTATGCCGGAGCGGGGCTGGGCTTCCGTGACCGTTCCAGGTGCTGTTTCAGCATGGTCCGTCCTACATCGTCGTTTTGGCAGGCTGCCCTTCAAGCGTCTTTTCGAGCCGGCGCTGTCTTACGCCGAAGAAGGGTATCCTGTCCAGCCTGTGACAAGTCTCCTCTGGAACCGGAGCGTCCAAACCTTTGCGCCTTTAAAGAAGGACGAAGTGTTTGCCCCGCTGTTTGAAACTTTCTTCAAGAACGGGGCCCCTGGCCCTGGCGATTTGGTCCGTCTTCAAGATCACGCAAAGACCCTGCGCCTTCTTGCTGAAAGCCACTGCGAAAGCTATTACCGCGGTGAGATTGCTCGGGCTATCGATGACTTTTCCAAAAAGACGGGCGGCTATCTTCGCGCAGAAGACCTGGCTACCTATGAAGCGGAATGGGTGACGCCTGTATCCCGTTCTTATCACGGCTTTGAAATCTGCGAAATCCCGCCCAATGGGCATGGCATTGTGGCCCTCATGGCCCTTGCCCTTGCAAGCCGTCTTCCCATCAAGAACCGAGCGGAGCCGCGGAGCGTTCATTATGCCATTGAAGCCATGAAGCGTGCTTTTGTGGACGGTATGGAATATATTACCGATCCCCGTTACATGAAAGTGGACGTGAACGATCTTTTAAGCGATGATTATGCTGATCGTCGTGCCCAAGGTCTTACGGAAGACGCCGAAATGCCGCGCGCCATCGATCCGGACTGCGGCGGTACAGTCTATCTCTGCGCGGCCGATGGGGAAGGTAATATGGTGTCCTTTATTCAGAGCAACTTCCGTGGCTTTGGCAGCGGAATCGTCATTCCTGGGTATGGCATTTCCTTTAACGATCGTGCAAGTTCCTTCCGTCTTGATGAGAAGGCGGCCAATGTCCTCGTACCGGGTAAAAAGCCTTACCACACCATTATCCCTGGTTTCCTCATGAAACAGGGAGAACCCCTTGGCCCTTTCGGCGTCATGGGCGGCTATATGCAGCCCCAGGGTCATCTCCAGGTCATGATGAACTATATCGATTTTGGCCTTAATGAGCAGGAAGCCCTTGATGCACCGCGCTGGCAGTGGATGGGCGGCAAAAAGATTGAAATTGAGCCGGGCTTTGGCCCTGCTGTGATTGAAGACCTGAGACGCCGCGGCCATGAAGTGACGGTCAAAGAGGATTTTACCAGCTTTGGCCGAGGTCAAATGATCATGCGTCAAAAAAACGGGTCCCTTGCTGGAGCCACAGAACCCCGGGCGGACGGCACTGTCGCCGCTTGGTAAAAGGAGGAATTTCCATGAAAAAAGTAACAATGATCGTCATGCCGGGCTGTCCCTACTGTGCTAATGCCAAAAAGGCATTGGCAGCCCTTCAGAAAGAGGCAGCCTATCGAGATGTCCAGGTGGAACTTGTCGATGAAACAAGTGAAGCCGACAAAGTAAAACCTTATGCCGGTGCGTATTACTATGTACCGACCCTTTTTGTGGATCACGATAAGAGTTACGAGGCGCATCCCGGCGATACGTATGAAGTCATCTGCGAAGCTGTGGAAAAAGCGCTGGCTGCTGCCAAATAATTTCCCCGCAAATAGAAAACCTGCAGCAAGAGGAGTCCTCCTTTTCTGCAGGTTTCTTTTTTCATTTTTTGGGGACGATGTCCCCAATTCCATTAAGGACATAATGGGGCTGGTAGGAGTAGTGCTTCATTGTGCTCCGCGTTGTCACGCCTGAAAGGACGAGTGCCGTTTCCATCCCTGTTTCTACACCGGCGATGATGTCCGTATCCATGCGGTCACCAATCATGACGGCATCTCCGGAATGGACCCCCAATTTTTTTAGACCTGTCCGCATCATAAGAGGATTTGGCTTGCCGATGAAGTAGGCAGCTACCCCGGTTGCTAGTTCAATCGGGGCAACGAGGGCGCGGCAGGCGGGGATGATGCCTCGGTCGCTGGGCCCCGTAAGATCGGAGTTTGTGGCAATGAGCTTGGCTCCTTGATTGATGAGCTGCGTTGCCTTAATGATCATTTCATAATTATACCCTGTCGTTTCACCCACAACGACATAATCAGGGTTCACATCATTAAAGGGGATCCCTGCATCGTAGAGCGCGTTCATGAGTCCGTGGGCACCGATGATATAAGCGCTGGAACCGGGTGCCTGTGTCTTTAGGAATTGAGCTGTTGCCAGGGCGCTTGTGTAAAAGTGGGATTCGTCGATGTCAATCCCCATGGCAAGGAGCTTTTTGTGGAGTTCAAGAGGTGTGCGTTCGCTGGAGTTGGTGAGGAAGAGAAACTGCTTTTTTTCCTTCCTGAGCCAGTCCACAAATTCCTTGACACCAGGAAGAAGCTGGGAACCTTGGTAAATGACACCATCCATATCGCTGATAAAGCCATGTTTGGAACGAATGATTTCAAGATCTCTCATATTGACCCTCCTTTGTGATTTTGTTTTTATTATCATTCACAGCAAAATAAATAGCAAGCGATTTACCGTGATTTTACAGTTTTCTCACGTCTTTTACGAAAACGGTTCAAATGGGGCGGAACGGACTCCCAAAAAACGGAAAAGTTTTGCTTTCTCCCGTACAATCCGTTATACTTGAAAGCATGATTGTGGAAAAAATTGCACTAAGAGACTGATTCAGCAGTATTGTAGGAGGGCAGCAGTTATGAAGGAAAGAGAAACTCTTGGATCACGGCTTGGCTTTATTTTACTGAGTGCAGGATGCGCCATTGGCGTTGGCAATGTGTGGCGTTTCCCTTACATTACAGGACAGTATGGAGGCGGCTTCTTCGTTCTCGTCTATGTGCTTTTCCTTGCCATCTTGGGAATTCCCATCATGACCATGGAATACGCCATGGGGCGGGCCACAAAGCGCAGTATCCTGCCGGCGTACCGCCTGCTTGAACCGAAAGGCAGTCACTGGCACCTCATGGGATATCTATCCATGGCAGGCAACTATGTCCTGCTCATGTATTATTCCGTGGTTTCGGCGTGGATCTTTTACTACGCTTATCTCATGATGAAAGGCACCTTCCTGGGACTTGATACGGCTCAGGTTGAGGCCATCTACGGCGGGATGATGGGGTCCCCGCGGATTCTCGTATCGGTCATGCTCGTCGTGGTTGTCCTCACGGCCGTCATCTGCAGTATGGGACTCAAAAAAGGCGTTGAAAGCATAACCAAGTTCATGATGATGGCCCTTCTGGCTCTTATGGTCATTCTGGGTATCCGGAGCCTGCTCCTTCCCGGTGCCATGGAAGGCATTTCCTTCTATCTCAAACCCAATCTTGCTAATATGGAAAAGGACGGCATCTGGAACGCGGTCTATGCAGCCCTCAACCAGAGCTTCTTTACCCTCAGCATCGGCATGGGCGGAATGGAAATTTTTGGCAGCTACATTGATAAAGATAAGCGCCTTATGGGAGAAGCCGTCACCGTGACGGCCCTTGATACCTTTGTTGCCATTACAGCAGGCCTCATTATTTTCCCTGCCTGTTTTGCCTACGGCATTGCACCAGACGCAGGTCCCAAGCTGATTTTCCTTACTTTGCCGCGAGTTTTTAGTTCCATGGCCGGCGGTGTGGTCTGGGGATCGCTCTTTTTCATCTTCCTGTCCTTTGCCGCCCTTTCGACCATGATTGGCGTTTTCGAAAATCTTCAGGCCTTTGCCATTGACCTTAAAGGTGCGAGCCGGAAGGCGGCGGGGCTTGTAAATGGAATTATCATTGCCATCGGTTCCATTCCCTGCGCCCTGGGCTTTAACCTATGGGCTTCTTTCCAGCCCCTGCGGCCTGGCAATACGGTCATGGACATGGAAGACTTCTTTGTCAGCAATATTTGTCTTCCTGTAGGTTCCTTTATCATCACCCTTTTCTGTACTTGGAAGTTGGGGTGGGGGTTCGACCGCTTTATCGAAGAAGCAAACGAAGGGCAGGGACTTTCTGTAGCTAGAAAATTCCAATGGTACTTTAAATATATCCTGCCCTGTATCGTCGGGTTCCTTGTCGTTTATGGCATTGTGACCTATTTTAGATGAGCATCTGTTCCAGCTCTTTTCATGAAGAAAGGGGCTGTTTTTTTCTGCCCGGACGCGAATCCAGGGGAAAAGTTGACAAATCATCTAACTAGAGTATAATATAACTAACTAGAGGTAAAAGCGGGGGAGCCCTATGAAAAAACAAGTGGAACTGATTGCCATGCATCGAATTGTCAATGAATTGGATAGGCGGACGGCGGCCATTGCCCGTAAATACGGGCTAACCTTACCTCAGTTTGCCGTGCTCGAGGCTCTTTACCATAAAGGGGACCTATCCGTGGGAGAACTGAAAGAAAGCGTTCTGTCAACAGATGGGACCATTCCCGTGGTGACACGGCATCTCAAGCAGCAGGGGCTTATAGTAGGGACAACAGACTCCAAGGATAGGCGCCGGACCATTATGACGCTGACCGATAAGGGCCGCGCTCTCATTGCCAAAGTCTATCCAGAAAATGAAGCGATGCTCGACGCGATTTTTGGAAAATGGAACCATGAGGAAAGAAAAGCCGTGCTTCGGCTCCTTTCCCTGCTGGAACTGGATTAAGGAGGAATGAATAATGGAAAGAAAAATAGAAACACAGGTTAAAGGATTCCACGCCATTGATGGGGGCGGCGTTCATCTCGTGCGGGTGCTCGGCAATACGACGGTAAAGGCATTCAATCCTTTCCTCATGCTGGACTCGTTTGACTCAACAAACCCCGAGGATTATGTGGCTGGCTTTCCCATGCATCCCCACCGCGGCATCGAGACCATCACCTTCGTGGCTCATGGGAACATGCGGCACAAGGACAGCATGGGCTTTGAAGATATCGTTCAGGATGGGGAAGTGCAGTACATGTCCGCTGGATCGGGCATCCTTCACGAAGAAACCATCCCCGCGTCACCGCGGATGTGCGGCCTTCAGCTTTGGCTGAACCTTCCGGCCAAGGATAAAATGACAAAGCCGAGTTACAAGGCCATCAAAAAGAATGAAATCCCGGAAGTCCCTCTTATTCATGGCAAAGTCCGCGTCCTCATGGGAAACTACGAGGGAACCCAGGGCTATCAATCACATCATCTGCCTCTTGACTACTACGATATCCATCTGGACCCAGGGGCATCTTTGACTTGGAAAGTTGACAGGGAGCGGGCAGCAATGGGCTTTACCCTTCAAGGTGAAGTCATTGTAGCCGGAAATGTTATTCCTGAAAAGACTGCCGTTCGCTTTACGGAAGGCGATACAGTCACCATCACGGCTGGGAAGGATCCTGTGGAATTCATGTTCATGAGTTCCCTGGAACTTGATGACCCCATCCATTGGGGCGGCCCCATTGTCATGGATACTCGTGAAGGCCTGCTCACTGCTTTTCAGGAACTTGAAACAGGTACTTTTCTCAAAGACAAAATGGACGTGGAAAAATAAAGCGGCATATAGGGCTGTTATGATAACAACCTGTTTGATTGAGAATGTGAGCCCTTTGCTCTAGAAAAGATTGGAGTGCACAAGGGGCTCATGGTCTATCAGAATGATGCGTTTTATCGAGCACAAAAGGAAATACGAATATTCCAGAAGACTGCCCTTTTACAGAAACCGAATATAAGATGATAGCTCTAAACCGAACCTGCGCTTACGTTCGGTTTAGGGCTTGCTTTGTTGTCTTATCTCTTCCGGTCTTTCTTCTATTTGCTTTTTGCGAATTTGGCGCAGATGGGTTCAGTTGCCAGGAACTTCCGCTTCCACCAACGACGATGAAATTGTGTACCGCAATATGTTACGATGCAGCATACCTTTATTGCCATCCCTTCCAATCCATAGATTTTCCTCAAAGGCACTTTTTCATTCATGAAATCCTTGCATAGTCCTTTCCTCCCTATTTCGTGATATAATGAAAAAACTTAATATGAACATTTTGTAAAATTCATAAAGGGAAGGATGATTGATGATGTGGAAAAAATACCAGTCCATTCCGCTCATCTATAAGATGATTGCGGGGATGCTTGCAGGGATTTTTGCTGGCTGGCTCATGGGGGCGGGGACAGAACTTTTTGCTCCCCTTGGCAAGTTTTTCCTGACCTGTCTCAAATGTATTGCCATGCCGCTTGTCATCGTAAACCTCATTGCGGGAATCTCAAACCTAGATAACCCGGAATCCTTTGGCCGGATTGGCATACGGATCATCCTCTACTATATCCTTACAAGTGCCGCCGCCATGATCGTTGGTTTTGGCGTTGCGACCCTCATCAAACCGGGAATAAATCTACCTTTGACGGGCACCTACAAAGGCGTCGTTGGGGAAATCCCCACCATTGGTTCAACGCTCCTTGCCCTCGTGCCAAGCAACATTTTTAAAGCCATGATGGAAGGCCGATTTGACCAGGTTGTTATTGTCAGTGCAGTTACGGGCGTGTCCCTTCTTATGATGCCTGACGCTCCAAGAAAACGCCTGACAACGCTCTTTCAAGACCTGTCGGATCTGATGAACCAGCTTGTCCATATCATCATGATCCTTGCGCCTTACGGAATTTTTGCCCTTGTTGCCCAATCTGTGGGTAAATACGGCAGTGCTATCTTTGGAACACTTGCCAAATACATTGGCAGCGTCTATTTGGGAATCTTCATCATGTGCTGCCTCTATGCCCTCATGGTCTTTGTTTTTACGGGCATTCGGCCAGGTGAATTTTTCCGCAAGGCCTCACGTATCATGGTTACGGCTTTCAGCACCTGTTCGAGCACCAGTTCCATTCCAATCAACATGGAATGCGCCGAAAGCTTGGGCGCCCCGAAAAAGGTCTACTCCTTTACTATTCCGCTGGGTGCCCAAATCAATAAAGACGGGACCTGCGTGTGTCTGACCACGGTTTTCATTATGACTGCTCAGGCTATTGGTGTATCGGTCGACGTTGGTCTGATGCTCAAAGTCCTTGTAATTGGCCTGATCCTAACAACGGGGAGCGGTGCAGTACCGAGCGGCATGCTCGTCATCCTGGCGATTTTATTGGAGAGCCTGGGCTTTCCGCTTGAAATCGTAGGCCTTGTTGCTGGCGTCCATGCTTTTAATGACATGGGCATGACCATGATCAATTGCTTAGGTGACCTGTCCGGTACCATCATCGTTGGTCATAAAGAAAAGCAGCATGCTGTCTAGAAAGAGCTGCGAAGCCAGGGCCTATTTATTGGTCGTGGACAAGCCAGCCGTAATCGATAGCACTCTTAAACAAGGTTTTTGCCATCCTTTTTCAGCTTGCCTTACCATCCCTTTGCCTTGTGGTTTTATGCCCTCTGAGCTCGACTCGTAGAGTCGAGCTCAGAGGAAAAAAGCGAACACAGGTTGTTCCGGGAGGTATCGTGTTCTTTCTAATCAAAAGATTAACCACTCGCAAAAGCCAAATAGACACTAAGAGTCCTCACTCGAACCTGCGCTTACCTTCGGTTTAGGTCATGCTCTGTTGTCTTATCCCTTCCGGTCTTTCTTCTATTTGTTTTTTGCGAATTTAGCTCAGATGGGTTCAGTTGCCAGGAGCCTCCGCTTCTACCGACGACGGCGGAATTTCCCGTTATTACGTCTTTTAGACAACGCAGATGGGGACGATATGGGCCTCAGGCGAATCATGTTTCCTCTAAAAACCGAAAAAATTCCAAGAAGTGGCTCGCCCGCCGAAAGCATTTTTTCGGACATCTTAAAAATGAGATTGTGGTACGCACCTTCTTGCGGCGGAGCATGCCATCATTGGCATCAAATCAATCTTTTAAAGGCCAATGATGACGCGTAGCTCCATCGAAGCGGAGCGATTTTTGCTCCGAGTAAAAATAAAAGGGGCCCGACGTCTCATTACGAGCGAGAGCAAGGAACATTTTTCGATGGGCCAAAACCGCTGCGCAGGAAGCAGCTTGTTTCCTAGCTGCTTGCAGGACCGTGTAATCGAAAAATCAATTCGGCGTCCATGGCCGATAGGCAGACGGTTTGGCGCCATGCGCCACGGTCAAATCCCTTTCAACCTAGAAACGTCCAAAACCGTTTGTTTCCTATTCCTCCGTCCATTTTTCTACCGCACAAAAACAAAAATGTTCCCCATCTTCTTCACAATATGGTATAATACGAGTAGCCATCGTTGCTATTTTTTTACGAGGAGGGTGGGACGCAAAACGTACCACGTGGGACAAAATGGAAAGCATTGATTTGGGTAAGGTAATCAACCTACAAAACAAACTTGTTCCAGAAATGGTCCAGCTGCTCACGGAACGCTATAGCATCCTGCGTCAGATCAGTCATGATCAGCCCATTGGACGGAGGAGCCTCGCACGCAAACTCTCGCTGAGCGAGCGGGTACTGCGAAGCCATGTCGATTTCCTGAAAGAAGCTGGGCTCTTGGAGTTTGGCCTGACGGGCATGACGCTCACCGAAGAAGGCAACCATCTTTTGCAGGAACTGCGGGACTATGTCAATCGTCTCCAGAATCTATCTTCCTTGGAAGCAATCCTCGTCCAGAAACTGAAGCTCCGAAAGGTTTACGTGATCCCTGGCAATGCGGATGATAATCCCGTTGTTGTCCAGGAGATTGGCCGCGTAGCCGCCGGAATCCTGCTTCGTCTCCTCGCGGATAAGAAACCTCATACGGTGGCAGTGACAGGCGGCACGACCGTGGCGGCCATGGCAGAAAACATCTATGGCAAGGAACCGGAAGCGACCATTGTCCCGGCCCGTGGTGGGCTGGGGGATCGCATCGAGCTCCAGGCCAATACGATTGCTACGGTTCTTGCACGCAGACTGAAGACCAAGTACCTTCAGCTCTACGTGCCCGATAGTGTGAGTGAATCCGTCTTGGACCGCATTCTTGAAGAGGACGCCGGTGTCAAGCATGTCATCAACACCATCAAAAGTGCTGATATCCTGATTCATGGTATGGGTGAGGCCTTTGTCATGGCCAAAAAGCGCGGTGTTTCGGAGACGCTGATCCAAAAGCTCAAGGAAGCCGGTGCTGAAGGGGAAGCCCTGGGACAATACTTCGACCTTGACGGGAAGGTTGTCTACAGTACAGATTCCCTAGGCCTTATGGCCAATGACCTTGCGACAATCCCTACGGTCATGGGGATTGCCGGCGGTGCTTCCAAAGGCCGCGCCATCTTGTCCGTCCTGCGCAGCGGTCATGACCAGATCCTGGTTACGGACGAGGCCGCTGCCCGCGAAATCTTAACGTTGCTTGCAAAATCAAAATGATTTTCTAATGGTATCTTTGGGAGGTAGTAAAATGGTAAAAGTTGGTATCAATGGTTTTGGTCGTATCGGTCGCTGTGCACTCCGCATTGCTGTGAAGAATCCGGAAGTCGAAGTTGTTGCAGTAAACGCCCGTTCCGGCATCGACACCTATGCTCATCTGCTCAAATACGATACCCTTCATGGGACGTTTGATGAGGATGTCCGCGTTGACGGCGATGTCATGATTGTTGGCGATCGCCGCATCAAGTTTACCCGCTTCACCGAACCGAAGGAAATTCCTTGGGGTGAACTGGGTGTTGATGTTGTCCTTGAAACGACGGGGAAGTTCAAGAACCGTGAACAGGTCCAGCCGCATCTGGATAACGGGGCCAAAAAGGTCCTTATCGCGGCTCCGGCTAAAGGCGAAGACCTGACCATCGTGCTTGGTGTCAATGATGATATGTACGATCCAAAGAAACACAATATCATTTCCAATGCTTCCTGCACGACAAACTGCCTGGCTCCTTTCACTAAAGTCCTTCTGGACAACTTCGGGATTGAAACGGGCCTCATGACGACGGTTCATTCCTACACGAATGACCAGAAGATCCTTGATGCTGCCCATAAAGACCTGAGACGCGCTCGTGCCGGTGCCTGCTCCATCATTCCGACCACGACTGGTGCAGCCAAGGCTACGGGTCTTGTCCTTCCGGAACTTGCCGGTAAACTGAACGGCATGAGTGTCCGCGTCCCGACTCCGGATGTTTCTTTGACCGATCTTGTGGTTACCCTCAAGAAAGAAACAACGAAGGAAGAAATCAACGAAGCTATGCGCGTTGCTTCCGAAACGACCATGAAAGGCATCCTCGGTTACAGCGAACTGCCCCTTGTTTCCAGCGACTATAAAGGCTGCCCGCTGAGCTCCATTGTTGATGGCCTTTCCACCATGATGGTTGGCCCGAAGATGGCTAAAGTCGTTGCTTGGTATGATAACGAATGGGGTTATTCCAACCGCCTTGTTGAACTGGCCCTCTTTGTTGCTGAAAAAGGCCTCTAAGATCAAAGGAGCATGCCTTCATGGAAAAGAAAACCGTAAGAGATATCAATGTCAAAGGGAAAAAGGTCCTCGTCCGCGTGGACTATAACGTCCCTATGAATGACAAGGGGGAAATCACCGATACCATTCGCATCGATGCTACCCTGCCGACGCTGAACTACCTCCTAGACCAAGGGGCCGCCATCATCTTGATGGCGCACCTGGGCCGTCCAAAAGGGAAGGTTGTTCCGTCCATGAGCCTCAAACCCTGCGCGGAATACCTGTCCCAGGTCATGAAAAAAGAAGTGAAGTTTGCTCCGGACTGCATTGGTCCCGAAGCAACCGAAGCTGCCCGTGAACTGCAGCCCGGCGAAATCCTCATGCTGGAAAACCTGCGGTTCCATCCGGAAGAAGAAAAGAACGATATGGCTTTTGCCGCATCCCTGGCTTCCTTAGCCGACATTTATGTCAACAACGGCTTTGGTGTGTCCCACCGGGCCCACGCTTCCGTAGAAGGGGTTGCCCACTATTTGCCGGCTGTATCGGGTTTCCTTCTGGAAAAAGAAATCAAGTACCTCGGCAATGCCGTCGATCATCCGGTCCGTCCTTTTGCCGCCATCGTCGGCGGTGCTAAGGTGGCAGATAAGATCGGTGTCATCCGCAGCCTTATTGAAAAAGCGGATATCATCCTTATTGGCGGCGGGATGGCCAATACCTTCCTGGCTGCCCAAGGGTACGACTTGGGAAAATCCCTTGTCGAAAAAGAAAGCATTGACGTGGCCAAAGAGCTCATCGCCCTTGCCAAGGAAAAAATAAGAAGATGCTGCTTCCGATTGACCTTGAAATGGCGGCTTCTTTCTCGGCCGACAGTGAACATGCTTCCCAGACCTTGGATCAGCTCAATCCGGAATGGATGGCCCTTGATATTGGACCCAAGACAGCACAGCTGTATGCCGATACCTTGAAGAACTGCAAGACCATCGTCTGGAACGGACCGATGGGTGTCTTTGAAATGGCGCCTTTCGCTGCCGGTACGCGCCGTGTAGCCGAAGCTATGGCCGATAACGAAGGCATCACTATCGTCGGCGGCGGTGACAGTGCGGCTGCTGTCAAGCACATGGGTCTTGACAGCCGGATGAAGCATGTGTCGACAGGCGGCGGTGCTTCCCTTGAATATCTTGAAGGGAAGGTGCTTCCTGGCGTTGCTGCCTTGGATGATCTCCGGGACCCTATGGTGGCCGGAAACTGGAAATGTAATAAGACCGTGGAAGAGGCCATGGAATTGGCCCATACCTTGATGCATACCACGGAACAGGCAAATTGTGAAATCGTTCTTTTCCCGCCCTTTACGGCTCTTGAATCTGTAGCGGCAACGGTGGAAGGATCCCATCTGGGATATGGTTCCCAGGACCTGTTCTACATGGATCAAGGCGCTTTCACTGGCGCAGTTTCCGGCCCGATGATTGCCGAAATTGGTTCCGAATATTCCATCGTAGGCCATTCCGAACGGAGAACTTACTTTGGGGATACAGATGCGATTGTGGTCAAGAAGGTCCAGGCCTGCTATCGAAATGGTCTCGATCCTGTTCTCTGCGTTGGCGAGAACGAAGAGGAACGGACGGAAGGCCGTACGGAAAGTACAATCTTAAGCCAGCTCCTACCGGTTCTTGCCGTCTTGACTGACGACGAGGCACGCCGACTCGTCGTTGCTTATGAACCGCTCTGGGCCATTGGCACGGGCAAGACGGCATCCGTAGAAGATGCTCTTGCTGTCAGTGCCATCATTCGCCGCGCCGTTGAAGAACGGTTCAATCATGAAACAAGCCGCCGTGTCCGTGTCCTTTATGGCGGTTCCGTAACGGCCGAAAATGCGCATGCCTTCCATCAGCCTGGTATTGATGGCGTTCTTGTTGGCGGGGCCAGCCTCTCGGCTGAATCCTTTGCCGCCATCTGCAATACGTTTTGAGGCGCATCATGAAGAAACCTGTTGTACTTATGATCCTTGATGGGTGGGGGATTGCACCGCCTTCATCTACGAACGCGGCGACCAAAGCCCAAACACCCCATCTGGATTTCTATTTCCATCGCTATCCCCATGGTAAGCTCCAGCCAAGCGGTGAAGCTGTTGGCCTGCCGACTGGGCAGATGGGAAACTCTGAAGTGGGTCATCTGACCATTGGTTCCGGACGCGTTATCTATCAAAACCTGACGCGCATCACTCGGGCCATCAAAGATGGATCCTTTGAGCAAAATGCCGTGCTTCTTGAAGCCATGAACAAAGCCAAGGAAACAGGCCATAAGTTCCATGTCATGGGACTTTTGAGTGATGGCGGCGTCCACAGCCATATGGATCATCTGCTGGGCCTGCTGCGCTTAGCGAAAAAAGAAGGCCTTTCCGAAGTGTATATCCATGCCTTCCTGGACGGGCGAGATACGCCGCCCCAAAGTGCCGGTACGTACCTGAAAGCCCTTCAGGATGCTATCAAGGAGATTGGCATTGGAAAGATTGCTACCGTGAGCGGACGCTATTATGCCATGGACCGCGATAAACGCTGGGAACGGATCCAAAAAGCCTATGATGCCATGACCGGGGCGGAGAGCCTTACGGCGCCGTCCGCCTTGGAAGGGCTCCAAGCCGCTTATGAGCGGGGCGTAACCGACGAATTTGTCGAACCTTTTTCCATCTTGGGAAAAGAAGGATCCATTGCTTCTGGCGATAGCCTTGTGTGCTTTAACTTCCGTCCCGACAGGGCTCGGGAAATCACCCGTGCCTTTGCCGATCCTTCCTTTACGGAAGTGACGCGCCGCGACGGGGAGCTTCCTGTGACGGTGGCGTCCATGACGGAATATGATGCCACGCTGCCCATTCCCGTGGCTTTTCCACCGGAACATATTGCCGATACGCTGGCAGAAACGGTTTCCAAAAAGGGCCTTCGCCAGCTACATATTGCAGAAACGGAAAAATACGCCCACGTTACGTTTTTCTTCAATGGTGGGCGGGAAGAAGTTTTCCCTGGGGAAGACCGCATCCTTGTTCCGTCGCCGCATGTCGCGACCTATGACCTACAGCCTGAGATGAGTGCCTATATTGTCACGGAAAAACTTCAGGAAGCATTGGATCAGGACCTTTATGATCTCATCATACTGAATTTTGCAAACCCTGACATGGTGGGGCATACGGGGGTCATGAAAGCCGCCGTAGCAGCAATGGAAGCCGTAGATGAATGTGTCGGCGGCCTCGTGGACAAGATCCTTCAAAAAGGCGGTGCCGTCTGCATTACGGCAGACCATGGCAACTTGGAAGAAATGGAGGACCCTGTAAGCCACATGCCCATGACGGCCCATACGACAAACCCTGTTCCTTTCCTGGTCATTGGAGCCGAGGCGGGAACGGCCGTCATGGATGGCGGACTGTCGGACATCGCGCCGACCCTCCTTTCCCTCATGGGCCTTGAAAAACCGGAAGCCATGACAGGACACAGCCTGCTTGTAAAAAATCCTGACTGATCCCAGCAAAAAGAAGAGGTGCATAACAATGGGACTTATTGAAAATATCTGTGCAAGAGAAATCCTGGATTCCCGCGGCAACCCCACCGTTGAAGTGGAAGTCCTCCTTGATAACGGCATCATCGGCCGCGCTGCTGTTCCGAGCGGTGCTTCCACAGGTGTTCATGAAGCCGTGGAACTGCGTGACGGGGATAAGAACCGTTACCTCGGTAAAGGCGTCTTGAAGGCTGTGGATAACGTCAACGACGTCATCTGCGATGCCCTCATTGGCCTTGAACCGTCTCGTCAAATCGAGATTGACCAAGCGCTCCTGAGCCTTGATGGAACCGAAAATAAAGGCAAACTTGGTGCCAATGCCATCCTGGGCGTCAGCCTTGCCTGCGCCAAGGCAGCCGCCGAAGACACCGGCCTTCCCCTGTACCAATACCTGGGCGGTGTCAACGCCAAGGAACTGCCTGTTCCTATGATGAATATCCTTAATGGCGGTGCCCATGCCGATAACAACGTTGATATCCAGGAATTCATGGTCATGCCGATTGGGGCCGTGAACTTTGCCGAAGCCCTGCGCATGAACGCTGAAATCTACCATGCCCTGAAAGCGGTCCTTAAGGAAAAAGGCCTTGCAACCGCTGTGGGTGATGAAGGCGGTTTTGCCCCGAACCTTGACAGCAACGAAGAAGCCCTTGCCGTCATTGTCGACGCCATCAAAAAAGCCGGCTACAAACCGGGCAAGGAGGTTGTCCTTGCCATCGATACGGCTGCTTCCGGTCTTCTTGAAGATGGCAAATACGTCCTCAAAGGAGAAGGTGTGGCAAAGACCAGCGCTGAGATGGTTGACTGGTATGAAGCCCTTTGCGAAAAATACCCCATCATCTCCATCGAAGATGGCCTTGGTGAAGATGATTGGGATGGCTGGAAGCTTCTTACGGATCGCCTGGGCAAGAAAGTCCAGATCGTGGGCGATGACCTTTTTGTCACGAATGTGGAACGCCTTGCCAAAGGGATTGAAATGGGGGTAGCTAACGCCATTCTGATCAAACTGAACCAGATTGGGACCTTGACAGAAACCCTTTCCGCCATTGAAATGGCAAAACGCGCTGGCTATACGGCCATTGTTTCCCACCGCAGCGGGGAAACGGAAGATACGACCATTGCTGATGTCGTTGTTGGCACCAACGCCGGTCAGATCAAGTCCGGGGCTCCGTGCCGTACGGACCGTGTCGCTAAATATAACCAGCTCCTGCGCATTGAGGAAGACCTTGGTGCGGCAGCTCAGTATAACGGCAAAGCCGTATTCTATAATCTGAAATAGAACGGGACTTGAAACAGCAAGAGGCAGTGAAGATGAGAATTCATCTTCACTGCCTCTTGGTTTACGTAAAATGAGGAACCCTTTTTGATGGGTCTTCGGTCGAAAAATCAATTCGGTGCCTACGAGTGATGGGGAGGCGGTTTGGCTCCGGCTTCGCATTCTGCATCAATTCAGTTCGATTTTCGGGCTGAGTTATAGGAAAAGGGACGCTTGACGTCCCACCCCAAACATAGTATGATTAGGGAGCTAAAGCAACAAGTGTTCCTGCGTGCCGAGCCGGGACACCAAAAGGGCAGGGAGGGCCCTTTAAAGGGATTGCAAGGCCTAGAGCGCAAGTGCCTATCCTGATAGGCAGACGAGGAAGAGGCTTATCGAACCGTCAGCGGATACCTCTCGGTGTGCTGCAACCGTAAACAGATGACAAACCTTTCCGGTAACGGGAAGAACAGAGAGTCTGGGGCAGACGGCAAATCACTTCATGAGGAGGCACAAGCTATGTGCGGAATTGTTGGATATATTGGGCGCCATCAGGCTGCCCCGTTTTTGATTGATGGACTGAGTAAATTGGAATATCGCGGGTATGATTCCAGCGGTATCGCCGTTTATCATGACGGTAAGATCGATGTGGAAAAATGTGTGGGCCGTCTTGATGCCCTGCGTCAAAAACTCATCGGCCATGAACCGGAAGGAGTGGTCGGCATTGGCCATACGCGCTGGGCCACTCACGGAAAACCGTCCGACGTCAATGCCCATCCCCATACGGATGACAGCGGTGAATTTGCGGTTGTCCATAATGGCATCATCGAAAATTACATGCCCCTCAAACTGGATCTTTTGAAGAAGGGCCATCAATTCAAATCCGAAACTGACACAGAAGTGGTCGCCCATCTTATGGCGGACCAGTATAATGGCAACTTTGAAGAGACCGTGCGCAAGGTCCTTCATATCATCCAAGGTTCCTACTCCTTGGTCTTCCTGTGCGCCAAGGAACCGGACGAGATTATCTGTGCCAAAAAGAACAATCCCCTTGTTATTGGCCTTGGTAAAGGGGAAAACTATATTGCCTCCGATATTCCGGCCATCATCAGCAAGACGCGGGATACGTATATCCTCTCCGATGGGGAAATGGCTATCGTCAAAGCTGACAGCGTGGTTGTCAAGGATCTTGAAGGTCACCCTATTGATAAAAAGGTCTTCCGTGTTACTTGGGACGCCGAAGCTGCAGAAAAGGGCGGGTTTGAGCACTTCATGCTGAAGGAAATCTATGAACAGCCCAAATCTGTCCAGGATACCCTGCGGGGCCGCATCAGCGAAGATGGAACAAAGATTGTCCTGCCGGAACTTTCCTGGACGCCGGAAGAATTCAAGAAGTTTAAGAAAATCTTCATCGTCGCCTGCGGAACGGCTTATCACGCCGGTCTGGTCGGTAAGTACTACATCGAAAAGATGGCTCGCATTCCTGTGGAAGTCGACATTGCCAGCGAGTTCCGCTATCGTGACCCTATCATCGGGGAAGACTGCCTGCTCATTGTCGTCAGTCAGTCCGGTGAAACCAGCGATACTCTGGAAGCCCTCAAAGAAGCCAAACGGCGCGGGGCCAAGACCATGGCCGTTACGAACGTAGTAGGTTCTTCTATTGCCCGCGAAGCAGATCAGGTCGTCTATACCTATGCCGGTCCGGAAATCGCCGTGGCTTCAACGAAAGCCTATACGACGCAGCTTATTGTCATGCTGCTCCTTTCCCTGTATATTTCCCAGCTTACGGGAACTTTGACGCCGGAACGCATCAAAGAACTCATCGATGGGGTACGGACCATTCCGGAACAGATGCATGTGATCTTGGATCACGTGGATCCCATCAAGGTTTTTGCCACTAACTATGGCAACTGTGAAGACGCGTTCTTCTTGGGCCGCTCCCTTGATTATGCCGTCGCCCTTGAAGGCGCCCTGAAACTCAAGGAGATTTCCTATATCCATGCAGAAGCCTATGCGGCAGGTGAACTAAAGCACGGGACCCTTGCCCTGATTGAAGAGGGGGTACCTGTTATTGTTCTTGCTACCCAGGCGCATGTCTACGAAAAGACCATCAGCAACCTGCAGGAAGTCAAGAGCCGCGGTGCTATCGTCATCGGCATTGGCATGGATGGTGACACGGAGCTGGCAAAGCACGCCAACAGCGTGATTACCATCCCAAGAGCAGATCAGGAACTGGCGCCGATCCTCGCCGTCATCCCCCTGCAGCTCCTTGCTTACTATGCAGCTCTTGCCCGTGGATGCGATGTGGATAAACCGAGAAATTTGGCAAAATCCGTTACAGTTGAATGATGCCTTGACTGAAAGAAGCTGCGACAACCTCGCAGCTTCTTTTTTCGATGCTGTTGCCCTATCTTCATAGCAGGAATCTCTACTTGTTTGCATCCCTTGAGGATTTGTAGTAAAATAAGGTACATATGATTATTAAATGCCGTAAATGCGGCCGAAAAAAGGTGAAAGCTTATGGAATTACACGAATCAGGTGAAATGTACCTGGAGACCATCCTGGTCCTCAAAAATCGCCTCGGTCTTGTGCGCTCCATCGATATTGCCAATGAAATGGGGTTTTCCAAACCCACCATCAGCGTTGCCATGAAAAAGTACCGCGAAGATGGGCTGGTCTCCATGGACGATCAAGGCTTCATCAATCTGACGGAAGAAGGTCGGGATATTGCCGAAAAGATTTATGAACGGCATCAAGTCATCTCCCATGTCCTGATGGCACTCGGTGTTTCTGAAAAACACGCGACCGAGGACGCCTGTAAGATGGAGCATGATATCAGTGATGAGACCTTCGCCGTCCTCAAAAAGGAATACGCAAGGCTTCTTCAAAAAAGATAAGAATCAGCAAGATCGGTCAGGATATGAAGTCCGGGCCGATTTTTTGCGTGCCTTTCCTGTTATTGGAAGCGGCTGAAAACTATGATAAAATGATAAGATGAGCATATAGTAGGAAGGAATCATCCATGAACGTATACGATGAAATGAATAAACTTTGTGAAGGCATCAAAGAAACCCACGAATTCACCAAGATCCAGGAAGCCAAAAAGAAACTATCCGCCGATAAAGACGCAGAAGCCATGGTCAAGGATTTCCTGCAGCAAAAGTCCCAACTTGAACTGCTCCAGTACCAGGGCAAGAAACCGGACGAAGAAGCGGTGAAAAAGATGCAGAAACTTTATGAAGTCCTTCAGCTGAACCCTGTAGCCAATGAGTATATCCAAAACTATATCCGGTTTCAGATGATGATCGGGGATCTGTCCAAGACTTTGGGGGATACCATTAAGGAAGCCGTGGAATGATGAACATCGAAGCGCTCCTAGCCTATGTACGGGAACACTTCCCAAATCGCTATGGGGAAAAGGTCCCCATGGCCCAGTATACTTCCTTTCACATTGGCGGCCCTGCCGATTTGTTGGTGGCGCCGGAAAGCGTGGACGAGCTCCAAGGGCTCCTCAAGGAAGCAAAAAAATACGCTGTTCCGACCTTTATCTTGGGAAACGGCTCCAATCTCCTTGTCCGGGATGGCGGGATTCGGGGTCTTGTCATCAAGCTCGGCAATCACTTGAACGGACTGTCTGCCTGCGGCGTCACGATGGAAGCCGGTGCCGGCGTATCCCTTGCCCAAGCCGCCCGCTTTGCCGCGGAATCAGGCCTTTCTGGCCTTGAATTTGCTGTTGGCATCCCCGGCAGTCTCGGCGGTGCCGTCATCATGAATGCCGGCGCCTATGATGGTGATATGGGGCATGTCGTCAAAAGCGTGACGGCTCTCAATGGAACCGGGGAAATCGTAAGGCTTACCCAAAAGGACCTTGATTTCTCCTACCGTCATAGTGCGCTGCAGGATCAGGATCTAGTCGTCCTGTCCGTTTCCTTTGTCCTAAAGCCAGAAGAGCAGCAGATCATTGAAGCGAAGATGGCGGACTTTTCCCGGCGGCGCCGTACCAAACAGCCTCTTGACTACCCCAGTGCCGGTAGCACCTTCAAAAGGCCCTTTGGACACTATGCAGCGGCCCTTATCGACGAGGCAGGACTCAAGGGTATGCGTGTGGGGGATGCCATGGTTTCCCCAAAGCACGCTGGCTTTGTCATCAATTGCGGGAAGGCAACGGCCCGCGATACCTTGCTGCTCATGAGATCCATAGAGGACAAGGTCTTTGCCAAAAGCGGCGTCCGCCTCGAACCGGAAGTCATGATCATCGGCGAAGACGTATAGAAAGGGGAGGCCATCGTGAACAAAGGATATCTCTTCATCCTTACCACGGCTTTTTTGTTTGGAACTATGGAGACGGCCCTGAAATTTTTTGGCAGCCTTTTCCATCCCATCCAAATCACCGTGCTGCGCTTTTTCATTGGCGGCTTCATGCTCCTGCCCCTTGCCCGGGCAGCCCTAAAAACGCACGGTGCCGTGCTTACCAAAAAGGATTACCTTTTCTTTGCCAAAGCCGGCTTTATTGGTGTTTTTGTGAGTATGATCTTTTATCAGCTGGCCGTGGTTTATGGAAAAGCCGCTGTCAGCGGGGTCCTTTTTAGCTGCAACCCTATTTTTGTGGCCGTGTGGGCCCATTTTCTTCTCCACGAGACCATTGACCGCTATGTCATATCATCCCTTGTCCTCAGTGCCGTGGGTATCCTTTCCATCGTCAATCCCTTTCACTTTCGTGGGACTTATCTCAGCGTCATCCTCATCATGCTCGCCGCTGTCACCTTTGGCCTCTACAGCGTAATGGGGCGGCCGGCCTGCCAGCGACTGGGCGGAGTGACGGTAACGAGCTATTCCTTTATCTTTGGCGCGGCAGAACTGCTTGTCCTTGTCCTTTTGGGACGTACCGCGCCTATAGGCCATCTATTGACTTCTGCCGGTCTTTCCGTCTTTGCTGACGTCCCGCTTCTTGAAACGCTTACTCCGTCACACCTTCCTGCCCTTTGCTATATTGCCTTTGCTGTCACTGGGGCAGGTTACGCTTCGTATTTTATGGCCATCGAGCTGACGAATCCCTTGACGGCTTCTTTGGCCTTTTTCATCAAACCGATTCTTGCGACTTTCTTTGCTGCCATGTTCCTAGGGGAAACTGTGATGCCCAATATGCTTGTTGGCGTAGGGCTGATTCTTATTGGTTCCCTGACGAACCTCTATCCTAAATTGAAGGCAAAATAAGGAGTGACTTCCATGAAAGCAAAATTTCTGCATAATAACTTTAACGTCCTTGATCTTGATAAGAGCCTTGCTTTTTACAAGGAGGCCCTGGGTCTTACGGAAAAACGCCGCCTTGAAACGCCGGGCTTCATCCTTGTTTACCTGACAGATGGACAAACGAGCCATGAATTGGAACTGACGTATCTCAAGGACCGCAAAGAACCCTATAATCTGGGAGATAATGAATTCCATCTCGCCTTTGGCGTGGATGATTTTGAAGCCTTCCACAAGAAACATGAGGAAATGGGCTGCATCTGTTTCGAAAACCCGCAGATGGGCATCTATTTTATCGAAGACCCCGACCATTATTGGCTAGAAATCATCCCCAACAACCGCTGATTTATGTGTGAACATCGAAAGGAGCGATGCTGATGGTCCAACTGCCGCATCAGCATGGGAAGAACCCAAGCTATGTTCTTGAAGATATGCCCAAGGACGGCGACTTTTCCGCTGTATCGGAAATCTTTCACAGTGTGTCGGATCCCAAAAGGCTGAAACTCTTTTGGCTTCTTTGCCACTATGAAGAATGTGTCATCAACCTGTCTGCCCTGATGGGAATGAGCAGTCCGGCCCTTTCCCATCATTTAAAAGTCCTTAAAGCGCAGGGGCTCATCAAAAGCCGTCGCGTCGGTAAGGAAATGTATTATACGGCGGCAGACGGAGAGGCTTCCCGTCTTCTTCACCATATGATTGAAATGCTCGTCGATATTTCTTGTCCCCGTGAAAAAAAGTGAGCCCTTTACGAAAAAAGAAACAGCCCATTGCCAGATCATCCTGGTGTGGGCTGCTTTTTAAATTGGGAAAACGAGAAAACCGCGAGGATTTTTCCCTTTCCCACGGCTTTTAAAAGGTGGCCGGGTTTGTGATGAATTCGATGGCTTTTAAGGCGGCAAGACCCCGAACCCGTTGCGGGTGATAGACAAGATGCGTTTCACGCAGGATGGGGGATAGGTCAAGCGGAACCTTGACAATCCGGCCGGCATCAATGAATTCCTGCGCCGCAGAGGCCGGGAAAAAGCCAACGCCCAGATTATGTTCCACAAGGGACAGAACCTGGTCGGCCGTTTCTGTTTCAATCATGGGTTGGTATTTCAGCTGCTCTTTAAAGAAATAGGACACATAAAATTCATAGCTGCTGCTGTTTCTTGGCAGAGAAATGAGGGGGAGCGCGGCAAGATCCTTGAGGGAATGAATGTTCTTTACAACCGGCAGCGCCTCAGCGCTTGCAATCAGGATATCCTCAAACTGATAGATGGTCTCATCGTGGTATTCCTTCCCAATCTTGAAAGGGGCGGAAATGATCGCCATTTCCACTTGTCCGCACTCAAGGGCTTCAAGGGTATCCGGAGTTTGGCTGTTGCGGATCTTGAGATGGACACCGGGATAGGCCCTGTGGAATGATACGATGCGGTCCAAGAGAAAAAGGCGCAGGGCCGTTTCACTGGCTCCGATGGAAACGATGCCCGTCTTGAGTCCTCGCATTTCAGAAATGACTTCTCTTCCCAGGTCAAGCTGTTCACAGGCAATGGCTACATGCTTGAAGAGGGCTTCTCCTTCTGGCGTCAGTGTGACCCCGCGATGGGAGCGGATGAAGAGTTTGCAGCTCAGTTCACTTTCCAGGCGGGTAATGGTTCGGGCAATATTGGGTTGATTGCTGGTAAGGACTTCCGCCGCTTTGGAAAAACTTTTGAAAAGGGCGGCGTAATAGAAGATGCGGTAATAATCATAAGTCACCATAGGGCTTTCCTCCTGATCGGTCAATAAAGCGAATCTGATTGTGATCAGACTACTTCCAACTATATCATAGATTGAAAGCTAGAGGATATGTCAATTTGAAAGAGAAGAGGTGTCAGAATGAGACTTCATCAAAAAAGTTTCTTTTGATATAATATAAAAATAAGGAAAGGATCTCATCCCCATAAGGGAAGAGCTTCCGCCATGAGGGAAACATCCTGAAAGGCGTTTTCCCTCATGGCGGAAGCTCTTGGAAGATAGGCCCGCTTTGGACTTACTTTCCCGTATATGAGTTTTGGTATGGGTCATTTTCTTTATTGAAGTAGTTTAAAAGAGAAGGGAAACGGAAAAGGAGAGGATAACATGAAAAAAGGATATGCCTTATTAAACGATCCATTTCTTAACAAAGGAACGGCCTTTACAGAAACCGAACGCGAGCAGTACGGGCTGGTAGGTATCCTCCCTCCAACCGTCCAGTCCCTGGAAGAACAGGCTAGTCAGGTGTATGCCAATGTCGAAAAAAAGCCGAATGTGACGGAAAAACGGCATTATCTGATGAATATATTCAGCCGTAATCGGACCTTGTTCTTCCGTGTCTTTAAAGAGCATATTGCGGAATTCATGCCCATTGTCTATGATCCGGGCATTGCTGAAAGCATCCGCGGATACAGTGAATTTTTTGTAACGCCGCAAAACGCGGCCTATCTTTCCATTGTCCATCCAGAACAGATGGAAACGGCAATCCGAAATGCCGCGGAAGGCCGTGACATTGACCTTATTGTCGTCACGGACGCGGAAGCCATCCTCGGTATTGGGGACTGGGGCACCAATGGCGTGAGTATTTCCGTGGGAAAGCTCATGGTCTATACAGCCGCGGCCGGTCTTGATCCAGCCCGCGTCCTGCCCGTCGTCCTCGATGCCGGAACCAATCGGGAAAGCCTCCTTCAAGATCCACTCTACCTAGGACTTCACGAAAAACGCGTCACCGGCACCGCCTATGATGATTTTGTTGATCGCTTTGTTGCCCTTGTGGAAGGGATGTTCCCGCACCTTTATCTGCACTTTGAAGATTTTGGACGGTCACATGCTGCCAAGATCCTGAACCGATATGTGGATCGCTATCCCGTCTTTAATGACGACATTGAAGGAACCGGCATTATTTCCCTTGCCGGTATCTTGGGCGCCCTCCGGATTTCCGGTGAGGCCCTCAAGGACCAGACCTATCTGTGCTTTGGCGCTGGGACGGCCGGCTGCGGCATTGCCCATCGGATTTACCAGGAAATGCTCGACCAGGGTCTTACGGAAAAGGAAGCCCGTCAGAAATTCTACCTTGTTGATCGGCAGGGCCTGCTTTTTGAAGATATGGATGACCTGACACCAGAGCAAAAGCCCTTTGCCCGGAAACGCAGTGAATTTGCCGATGCGTCTCATCTGACGACCTTAGAAGCCGCAGTAAAAGTCATTCATCCGACTATCCTTGTTGGGACATCGACACAATCAGGGGCCTTTACAGAAACGATTGTCAAGGAAATGGCTTCCCATACGAAGCGGCCCATCATCTTTCCGCTTAGCAACCCGACGGAACTTGCCGAAGCTAGGGCCAGTGACCTCATTGCCTGGACCGAAGGCCGTGCCCTTGTCGCTACGGGGATTCCTTCCAAGCCGGTGGAATATAAGGGCGTGACGTACGAAATCGGGCAGGCTAATAACGCCCTCATCTATCCGGGCCTTGGTCTTGGCGTCATTGCGTCCGGGGCAAAGCTTTTGACAGACCGCATGATTTCTGTTGCAGCCCATTCCATTGGCGGCATTGTCGATCCGACCAAACCGGGTGCAGCCGTCCTTCCGCCGGTGACCCAATTGGACCGTTTTTCTGAAACCGTGGCGGCCGCTGTGGCGGCGGAAGCTAAAAAGGAAGGCCTCAACCGGAATGAAGTCAATGATCCTGACGCGTGCATTAAGGCCTATAAATGGGAACCGCAATATAAATAATCAGAAAAGAGGTGGGGAAAATGCTGCAAATTTTCATGGAAGTCCTACTAAGTATATTCCCCATCTTTGCCATCATCGGGATTGGCTGCATGCTCCAAGGCGCTCATTGGTTCAGCCCCCCCCTTTTCGTCGGAGCTTTCAAGGCTGATCATGAAGATTGCCCTGCCCGCATCCATCTTTACCTCCGTCATCCGTATGCTTGACGCCTCAAACCTGGCTTCTTTTGGCGGCGGGCTGGTGCTCGGCACAGTTGCGATCCTCCTCAGTTACGCGGTGGGATTCCTTTTGTGCCGGCTCTTTAAGGTGCGGCATGGCAGGCGGGGCACCTTCATCAATACCTTTGCTAATGCCAACACCATTTTCATTGGTATGCCCCTGAACCTTGCTTTATTTGGCCCTCAAGGGGAAAGCGCTTTTCTTGCGTATTACGTCCTTAACACCTTATGGACATGGGCCTTTGGCTCCTTCCTCATTACAGGAGACCCCACTGAGTCAGGAAGCCTTCAGGAGAGAAATCCTAAAAGCGCCTTGAAACAGGTCCTATCTCCGCCGCTATTGGCGTTTTTTGCAGCCCTTTTGCTCATCCTTGGGAATGTTGGGATACCTGCTGCGGTGCTGACGACCACCCAGTATCTGGGCAGTCTTGTGACGCCCTTGGCGCTTCTTTATATCGGCATCGTCCTTTATCATGCAGGCCTTGCTTCCCTGCGGATGGATCGGGATACAGCCCTTGCCCTTGTGGGAAAGTTTGCCGTTGCACCCTTTGCCATGATCCTTGTCCTGATGGCTGCCGCACAGGGCGGCGTGACCCTTGAAGCGACAGAAAAAGGCACCTTTATCATGCAGTCCGCCGTTCCCGCGCTTACGGTCCTGCCCGTCCTTGCCCATGAAGGGAAAGGCGACGTTCATTATGCAACCAGTCTCGTTGCCTTTAGTACCCTCCTTTTTGCCGGCGTGGCGCCCGTCATGATGCTCATCATTGATCACCTTCCCGGCTGATTACGCCATTCCCCCAGAGCCCTAACTGCTTTGGGGGTTCTTTTTTGCTCAAATTCAGCAAAACAGGTATACTACGGGGTAGGGGTGTGCCCCAATCTAATAGGAGTATGACGATGGAAATCTTACGAAAAAACATCCTGGACACCTTTAAATCCTATGTGGATGGGTTTTGTGGCATGGGGCCGGGAGTGAACCTTAAATATGCCCATTCCCTGCGCGTGGCAGCCCTTTCTGAACGGATTGCCCAAAGCCTTTCCATGGAAAAGGAGGAGATTGATTTGGCCTGGCTCATTGGTATCCTCCATGATATTGGCCGCTTTGAGCAGCTGCGGCGCTACCAGACATTTTTCGATTATCGTTCCATGGATCATGCGAAATACGGCGTCCATGTTCTTTTTGAGGAAGGCCATATCAAGGATTTTATTGCGTCCTCTGAGGAAAATGACGTCATCCGGGCTGCCATTGGGGAACATAACGTCTATGAAGTAAGAGGGGATTTATCCAAGCGGGAACTTCATTTTGCCCGCCTCATCCGGGACGCCGACAAGCTTGATATCTTTCGCGTCTACGTCATGTACAGGGAAAAGAACATCAACGTCTGGAACGTCGACTGGTCGGACCTTGAAAGGCAGTCTATCTCTGACTCCGTCATGGATCAGGCGAGGGCAAGACGCCTTGTCAAAACGCAAAGCAAAGCAACCTTTATGGACTTTTACGTTGGTGCCCTGTGCTTTTATTTTGACTTGAACTTTTCCATCAGCCGGAAGATTGCCTGGGAGGAAGGAAACTATGCCAAGCTTCTGGACTTTCATTCCCAAAATTCCGAGACCGAACAAAAACTTGATGAAATCCGTGAACTTGTACATACAATCTGATGATTAAAAGGAGAACCCCATGAAACTACTGTTCCGTCAGCGCATCTTTTCCTGGCTCGATAGCTATGATATCTATAACGAAAACGGGGACAACCTTTTTGTTGTAAAGGGCCAGCTATCCTGGGGTCACTGCCTCAAGATTTACGACGCCTTTGGAAGGGAAGTGGGTAAAGTCAAGGAAAAGATTGTCACACTCCTTCCTAAATTTGAACTTTCTGCAGACGGCCGCCACTTGGGCAGCGTCAAAAAGAACATCAGCCTCTTTTCACCAAGTTATTCCCTCGACTTTTTGGGCTGGAAAGCAAAAGGCAATATCTTCGAATGGGACTACACCATTCGCGATAGGAACAGAAATCGCATTGCGAGCATTAGTAAAGAGCTTCTCAATCTTACCGATACCTATGTTCTTGATGTAGCAGATCCTGCTGACGCCCTCTACGTCCTTATGTTTGTCCTTGCCGTGGACGCCGAAAAATGCAGCAGGGACTAGAGGGAGAAGAGTGAGCCTAGCTGTCGGCTCATTGCCATTTGCATTTAAGTAAGCAAGCGAAAAGCGGCAAGCTGGGCATGCGACCAAATGAGGCTTGAGGCTTTTTGCTGGGGAAAAGCATCCCTTGGGGGCCGCACAATCGCAACAAGCCGGAAGTCTTTTTCTCACGGTCTTTTTTCTTTGAATTTGACTCGTAGAGTTGATCTGACTTGAAAAGGCGATACATCCATCGCCGATTGCTTCGTAAGCTCCCTGTGTCTTGGCATAAAAAAGTGTGAGATTATGATCGGACGCTTAAAAAGTCGCTGAAAGTTCCACGATAAATGAGGCAATCAAATCTTTTGATCTCAGGTCTTCTGTCTTCTTCTTTACGCCTTAGAGACGGCGAAGCATCGAGTTCTAAGGCAAAAAGAGCTGTCAGGTTGCTTTCTCCTTTGAGATTGCTCGTTTTGGCTTTTAGGGACAAAACGATTTTCTACGATCAAGGATTTTGTGGTGCTGGTGTTAATTTTTTCCTTCGTTTCTTTAGCTCCAAGGCTCTGTATCAACCCTACCTAACCGCATATAAATCAAGCCTTAACCCGAATCAATTCGCAAAATCGGGTTAAGGCTTTTCCTTATTTTTCCATATTATCTTTTCGTCATATTCTTCTCAGATCTGGGTCTACAAATCAATGATTTCGGAAGAAACGGCCGTTGTGTTTTACTCAACACTCACAACCGCCTCAAAGCGTACCACTTTCAGCCTTTAAAACTCATATCTCAATCCCACTTCCACGCGATATTTTGATTTGAGGTCGGCGCCAAAGTTCTTTTCTGCATCGAAGTAGAAGGCGTATTTGTCGTCAAAGTGGACATTCGTACCGATCCCCACGGTGTACCACGTATCTCTAAAGTCGTTGCTGTCATAGTAGGACATGCCGTTTTGCTGGAGATGCTGGCTTCTGTCTCCAAGGAAGTCGTGCTGGACAGAGGCTTTGACGTAGAAGCGTTTCGGATTCCTTGTTTCTTTATCGTATTCCTTGGTAAGGACGGCCCCGAGGCGGCCAACGAGGTTATCCGTGTTGTCTTGGTTTACGGTGGCGCCGTTTTTCGTCGTGTAGTTATCGCCTTTGAGGAAGTAGTAGGTGAGCTGGGCCTGAGGTTCGACAAACCATTCATTTCCCAGGGCTTTCTTGCGGCCATATTCAGCACCGGCACTGAAAGCCCAGTTGTCAAAGTCAGCACTGTCTCCGTAGGTGGTCTTATAGTCAGAGCTGAGGTAGCCGACTTTGGTGACAAGGTCGAGGTAGTGGCCTTTATTGCCGATTTGTGTTGCGTAAAGGGCGATGTCGGTGAGGTGCTGCTTGCCGTCGCCGCAGCCAGCGTATTCACTGCTGCCCCAGGTGTGCTCGATGGCACCGCCGTAGTACCAGTCGCGCTTTGTGCCCGTTTCTTTCTTATCATAACCCACTTGCAGAGTTTTCATGGTCGTATCGAAGTTATTCCTGCCATCCCAATTTAGTTTGTTGTTAATGTAGCGTGCCCAAAGGCCCTGGTCTTCCTGATTGTAGCGAAGTTCGCCCAAGCGTTTCAGGAGGGTATCTGATTCACGCCAAATGGAGACGGCGGCATGGTGGGCGGAACCTGGCGTAAAGGCGTTCGAGTTCGGCGTCTTGCCGTCACCGATAGGGGTGATGAACCAGTCTTCATAGTCGGTCTTTTCCGTATCCGTTTCTTTCTTGACAGAAAGGGTGCTGTCAAAGAGGCTGTTTTTGTTCTGGAGCTTGATGTCCTGATCCACTTTGAAGGCAGCAGCTCCTTCTTTTACCTGGGCAAAGTAAAGCTTGTCTCCGGACTTCATGGCATCGACGGAGGCAATGGCCGTGGGCTGGACTGTAAAGGAACTCCCGGTGCCGCCGTGGGCGTAGAGAAAGTCGCTGTCTGTAGCGTTTTCGTAGGTATCAACCTTGTTATCATGATAGGCAAGATCCATTTCAAAAATGCCGGACGCGCCGCTTGCGCTCAAGGTCCCCACATCGAGGCTGTGGGCATCGCCTGCAAGGGAAGCCATAGCGCCGGAAGAAAGGTCGAGGGACGATACGTTGCTGTTAGCTGTCAGGTCCCAACGGGAGCCATTTGAAAGGGTAATGGCCGTCGTGGCGTTTTCCATCGTTGCAGCTTTGCCTTTCCAGAGACCGTGATTTGTAAGGGCGATATTGGCTTTGCTCGTACCGGCCGAGGCAAGGTCGCCTGTATAGGAAGCGCCGGAGCCGGAAAAGTCAGCTGTGACAGTACTATTATTGGAGGATTCGACAGAGCTGCCAGATTGACCCGTTTGGGACGTTTTCGTCGTATCAATATTTCCCGTAAAGGAAGCGTTCTTGCCGGAGAAGGCGGCCGTTATGGTCGACTGGTTAGGGGCATAGCCAGTTCCCCATTGGTAACTCGTTGCTGTCGTATCGATATTTCCTGTAAAGGAAACATTTTCACCGGAGAAGGCGGATGTTACGGTGGAATTATCGGCGGCCGTGATGTTACCCATCATGGAAGCATTCTTTCCGGAGAAGGCGGCATCGATGGCTGCAGTATTGCTCGTCTTCATATCCCCGGTCATCTGGGAATCAGCGCCCTTGAAGTCTGCCAAAATTTTTCCCTTTTCACCAGAAGACGTCATGTTGCCTTTAAGGAAGGATTGGTCCCCGGCAAAATCAATATCGGCCGTACCGTTGCTGGCAGTGACTGCACCCGTGATTTCTACGACGCCAGAGGTCCTTTTATTGATTTCAATGAGCCCTTTTCCGTCCCTTGACGCCTGGGCGCTAACAGCGGTCCCGCCATCTTTTTCATTTGTGATGATCGTTTTATCGATGCCGTTGATTTCAATCTGGCCGCCTGTAAATGCGTAGTGCGTTTTTGTCTGCACAATTGCGGAAGAGCCATTTGCATGGAGATAGATGCTGTTAGCCGTGATGGTCGTTTTCGTGGACCCCGCCGTACTGCTGTTATCGGCAACTACAGCTCTTCGCCCCGTGTTGGTCATTTCAATTTCGCTATTTTCACCGCCAATGATATTGAGGTAATTATCGATCCCATTGTTCATGATGGCATAGCCGGAACTGCCTTTAGTCGGCATTCCTGACGAATTGAAAATGAGCTTCTTGAAACCTGTAATATCTACTGTGTGGGCAGGGGAGTTCATGTAGATACAGTCATCATAGGTTTTAACCATGATAGTCCCCGATGCAGTGATTTTGCCGTGAGTAACCTGCTTGTTGTCATAAATGATGCCTTTATCGTTCCATTGATTGCCTTTTTTCCCGACAATGACCGTAATATTTTTGGCTGTGACTTCCGGTGCGTTAAAAATCGGTGAAATACCGGTAGAGCGAGGAAGCCCCGTGTCTGTCCCAATATTGGTCCAATCTAAGGTAATGCTGCTTTCTGGATCGGAAAAGCTCTTTATGTCATTGCTGCCTTTTTCGCTGTAGCTTGGCATGACGCCGTTGATGGCAGTGTGACTGTCAAAGACAAAGTCTTCGGCGTGGACGGGCCGCGCCAAAGTCGGCGCCAGTAAGGCTACGCTGACGAGTAAAGTAGTGCGTTTAAGAGAGTTTTTCATAGTTTTCTCCTCTTTCTCCCCATAAAGATATAGATCGAAGGATTATGTGGTAAGTGCTGTTATCTCCAGTTTTTATATAATATTATTAACAGATACTTACACATATATATTATCATAATAAATTTAAACTAGCAATAAAAATATTTAGTAAAAAATAAGGGGCGGCATGAAAGCCCCAGGCAATCGCTATTCCCAATCAGGAACGAAACATCGTACGAACCGATATCCCTCCATGGCATCCGAAAAAAGGAATAAGGCAATGGAGGGAAGTTGTGGTGGAAAATGGGTGCGCCTTACAGCTGTCTATGCAGGTCTTAAGAGGCTGAACGCACGGCGCCAACCCGCCTACGGGAGGGCGCCGAATTGATTTTTCGATTAAACGGTCCAGCAGATGAATCGCTTTGACAGCATCTTATGATTAGAGGCTTTGACCCATCGAAAAATGTTTCTCGCACTCGCTCATGCGGAGGCGCCTGACAAAAAACACCCCTCCTTATCTACCACCCACCAGGCCTGTTTGGTGGATCCCCCCGCTTTGGTAAGGCTGGTCGATATCAAAGAAATCGAGCTCCAGGGCAAAAAATCATAAGAGAAGCCCTAACCCGAACGTAGACGCAGGTTCGGGTCAGGGCCTTTAAATTTTAGCGGAAGGGCGCAGGTACATGTTTTCTGGCGAATTATTTCGGATCTGTTCCCCGCAAGGGGCGGTTTGGGCGGCATTACAGGTTTTAGCATCAAAGCGTCACAGTTTTTTTGCTCACAACTGCTTTACCGGAGCGATTATGCGCTGAGCAATAACCTACAAGTCTACTCTAGTGCCACAAGGAACAATTAATACCTTCGAACTTGTCTCCTTCTCCACAACGTTCTTGAATTCTTCTGGATCCTGATCGATGAGGGGCCACGTGTTGTAGTGGATGGGGATGACGGTCTTGGCGTTAAGGAGCCCGGCGGCATAGGCGGCGTCATCAGGGCCCATGGTGAAGTTATCGCCAATGGGGAGGAAGGCGTAGTCGATGGCATTGCGTTTGCCGATGAGCTCCATATCCGCAAAAAGCCCTGTGTCACCGGCAAAATAAAAGACGCTGCCGTCAAAGTGGACGATGAAGCCGCAGGCGTGGCCGCCTGCAATGCCGCTGCCATGGAAGGCCAAGGTGAGTTTGACTTTGCCAAAAGGGAATTCATGGCTGCCGCCGATATGCATGGCGTGGGCGTTAAGGCCATGGGCTTTGGCGTCGTTTGCGATTTCAGCAGTCGTGATGATTAGCGCCTCCGTTCTTTTGGCAATGGCATAGGCTTCTCCTACGTGGTCGCCGTGGAAGTGGCTGATAAAGATATAATCGGCTTTGAGGTCACCAGACGATAAGCCTTCGGGATTATTTTCAAGATAGGGGTCAAAAAGCAATGTTGTCTTGCCATCGTTGAGGCTAAAGGCCGCATGATGGATATAATGCAGGACGGTCATGGAAACTCCTCCTTTAGGGCATGAAACCCAGGTATTTTCTCTATTGTAGCGCATCTTCGGCGAAAGGAAAAGGGAATGGATGGGATGGGTAAGAGGAAGGTTAAGCCGTTTGAGGCGCTAAAAGGACAACCTAACTTTACAAGTTGCAGTAAGTACAGTAAAATTGTATGCAGTATGAATTTACCTCGGGAAGGTGACGTTGTGAACTCCTATCTTGTTGTCATTATTGGTTATGCTCTTTTCTTGATTCTGCTCGGCTACGGTATTGGAAAGCACGTCAAGGGGGCATCGGATTTTTTTGTCGGCGGCCGGAGCTTTTCCTGGAAGCTGCTCTTTACGACACTCATTGCGGCCAACATCGGCGCTGGTTCGACGGTGGGCGTGACGGGGCTTGCCTACCGGCATGGTGTATCGAGCTGGTGGTGGATTGGCTGCAGCGGGTTGGGGTCCCTCATCCTTGCTTATGTGGTCGGCCCTGCCGTGTGGCGCGTGGCGAAAAGATATGATCTTTTTACCATGGGCGACTATTTGGATCATCGCTATTCCCATGCTTTTCGCGGCGTGACATCGACCATGATGGCCATCGGGACCTTGGCCCTTTTTTCGGGGCAGCTGTTGGGCATTGCTTGGATCCTTAATGTGGTCGCAGGTATGCCGAAACTTTATGGCATCATGATGGCGGCGATTGTGGTGACCCTTTATTTTTCATCGGGGGGCCTGAAATCGGCTGCTGTGGTGAACATCATTGAACTTGCCGTGATCCTCGTGGGCTTTATTGTGGCTGCACCTTATGCGTTAAACTATGTCGGCGGCTGGAACGGTCTGGAGACAAAAATTGCGGCAAACCTAGGCAATACGGCAAAAACGGCTTCTTATTTTTCCTGGAACGGGATGGGAAATTCAACGATCTTGGGCTATTTCCTTATGCTGACGCCGGCCTTTTGCATTTCCCCCGGTCTTATTGGCAAGGTTTACAGTGCCAAGGATGAACCGGCCATCCGCAAGGGGACGCTCCTTAACGGAATTGTGCAGCTCTTTTTTGCTTTTTTCCCGATGCTCATCGGCATGTGCGCTTTTGCGGCGTTTCCGGATCTTTCCAACCAGGAACTGGCTCTGCCCAAGGCGATGAAGGAAATGATGCCCTTTGGCATTTCGGCACTGGCTCTTTCCGCTATTTTTGCAGCTGAGGTCAGCACTTGTGACACGGTGCTTTATATGCTGGCAACGAGCCTGTCAAAGGATCTCTACCAGACCTTTATCAAACCGGACGCAACGGACGCGGAGCTCCTTTCCATGACGCGAAAGATTACGGCTGTTTGCGGCGCATTGGGCATCATCATTGCCTATTATCTTGCAAGCATCATTTCGGCCATGGCTATTTTTTATTCCCTCATGACAGTGTCCCTTGCGGCACCATTCCTTTTTGGCCTTTTTACCAAGAAGGCTTCGACGAAGGGAGCTTTCCTTTCGGCCGTTTTGGGCGTTGCCGTAGTCATGGGCCTGCGCCTTTTCAATGGGGGAATGGGCATCGGCATCCTCAACGCGACAAGCTGTGGGATTCTTGTGGCGGCCCTTGTCATGGCCTTGAGTCTATTCGTATTTTCTCCTAATAAAGAGGCATAAATCGTGAAATCATATCATTTGAAACGATGGGTCCTGCCCCTTGCCATGGTGACGCTCCTTTCGGGAATCCAATCCTCGGAGGCGGGTTCCTTCAAGGAACGCATCATGGGGGAACGGGCCCAGAAAGAAAAGCGTCCTGCCCAGACAGCGGTGCTCAAAAAGGAAACCGCCATGAAGCCGCCCAAAGGGGCCGTGGTCTTTATTTATGGGGCGCCTATGGACATTCCCCAGACGGAGCCGCCCCTGGTGCGCCGCCAGCGGGCCATGGCGCACCGCGTCGTCACGGACCCGAACCTCCTTGTCATTTCAAAGCGGCTCATGACGCAGGGACAGATTTGGAAGATCCCTGAAAACTACGACAAGGTGAGCATCTTTGGTGAGCCCGAAGTGCGGCGCTCCCAGGCCATTGCACTCCTGACGCTCTATAACCCGCAGCTTCCCATCAAGGCGACGCCGGAAGAAATCGTGGATGCTTACTACGAAGAAGCGAGCCGGGAAGGCATTCGCTGGGATCTTGCTTTTTCGCAGGCCCTCCTTGAAACGGGGTTCTTTGCCTTTGGCGGTACGGTGGTACCGGAACAGAACAATTTCTGCGGCTTGGGCACAACCAGTGCGACTGTGCGCGGTGCTTATTTTCCTACGCCAAAGGACGGCGTGAGGGCCCATATCCAGCATCTGATGGCCTATACGACGGATCGGCTTCCCAAGACCGCCATCATCGATCCCCGCTATGATTTGGTGCATCGCATCAAAAAGGAGACGGGATACGCGACAACGTGGAAGCAGCTTAACGGAAAATGGGCGACAGGCAGCTACTATGCTGAAAAAATCATGAATATCCATGAACAGATGAAGGGCATGATTGCCATCATGGGTACGGATTAGAAAGAAGGCAGCCATTTTGCATATTGTTCTTGTTGAACCGGAAATCCCAGGCAATACGGGAAATATTGCCCGCTTGTGTGCGGCAACGGGGGCTTCCCTTCATTTGGTGCGCCCCCTGGGATTTTCTGTCGATGACCGCTATTTGAAGCGTGCTGGTCTTGATTACTGGCATCTAGTCGATATTCATTACTATGACAGTGTGGAGGAAGTTCTTGCGGCCTATCCTGATGCACCGCGTTTTCTTCTGACGACCCACGCGCATCGTTCGTATACGCGTGTGGAGTATACCAAGGATTCCCTGCTGATTTTTGGCAAGGAATCGGCTGGTCTTCCCGAAGCCTTTCGGATGGCCCATGAAGATGAATGTATCCGTATTCCCATGGTGCCTGAAGCCCGCAGTCTCAACCTTGCCAATTCTGTCTCAATCGTGCTTTACGAAGCACTCCGCCAAGTACATTTTGATTTAGAGGAGGGTACCATATGATCTGCTTAAAGGAATTTGATTTTGACGCCGCCCATTTTCTCCCCAATTACAACGGAAAATGTGAACATCTCCACGGCCATACGTATAAACTTGTTGTCAAAGTTGAGGGCACGCCTGACCATGAGGGCATGGTTCTTGATTTCGTGCGCTTCAAGAACCTCGTGAAGGAACTTGTTGTAAGTAAGCTGGACCACGCCTTCATCAACGACATCCTGCCTCAGCCGTCGGCGGAAAATATTGCCGTCTGGGTCTGGCAACAGCTGGAAGCGCCGCTTCATGGGCCGAACTACCATCTTTTTGAAGTGGAAGTCTGGGAAACGAAGACGAGCGGGATTATCTATCGAGGTGAAACATGCTAAAAGACGTACAAGGCCAAGTCGACCAGCGCCATATTGCACTGAAACAAGTGGGCATCCGCGACATCCGCTGGCCCATTACCTTAAAGGATCCCCATAAGGGCGTCCAGCATTCAGTGGCGGTGATTTCTCTCGGCGTGAACCTCCCCCATGAGCAGCGGGGAACCCATATGAGCCGATTTGTGGAGTGTCTCAAGGAAATGGGACCCATTCATCCTCATGATCTGGAAATCGTCCTTGATGGGCTCAAGGAAAAGCTAGGCGCCAAGAAGGCCATGTTGGATATGCGTTTCCCTTACTTTATTGAAAAAAAGGCACCTGTATCGGGGAAAACAGGTTATCTTGATATTTCCTGCCATTACCATGCGGAAAAAGGGGAGACCTTCCATCTGGATGTGGGCGTCAATGTCCCCATCCACACCCTTTGCCCCTGCTCCAAGGAAATCAGCAAATATGGTGCGCACAATCAGCGGGCCCGTGCCAAGATTACGATCCGTAGCACGAAACCTGTATGGATCGAAGAACTGGTGGAAATGGCCGAGGCTTCTGCTTCGTCTCCTATCTTTTCGTTGCTCAAGCGTCCTGATGAAAAGTTTGTCACCGAGGAAGCCTATGAAAATCCTCGTTTTGTTGAGGACGCGGCCCGGGAAATCGCCCTGCGGCTCAATCAAGATGAGCGGATTGATTGGTACCGCGTGACCGTAGAAAGTGAGGAAAGCATCCATAACCACAATGCCTTTGCTTGTGTGGAAAAGGAGGACTAGGCCTTGTATATCAAGATTCCTTGCGATCAAGTCAGCTTTGAACTAAAAAAAATGGGGGTCCATCCGACTGGGATTGCCCTCATGGCACCCAAGGCGGTTGTGGAACCGCTGCGTCTTGTCGGGGTACGGGCTCCCGGCGCCAATATCATCAAACAGGAAATGCTCGCCATGGGGACGGACGCTGCTAATGCCAAAGGAACCATCAACTGCAGTATAGAACGGACGGATGTGATTTTACTTGGAAGCCGTACCCAGTACCGGCACCTTGCTCACAAACTCAGGGCTAATCAGGGATGGTTCGGTCTTGATGAAGTCATAAGGGATATCGAGGACTATCTTACAGACCATGAGCTCGCGACGATCCTTGCGGACGGACGGACCCTTACGTATGAAAAGATGCGGATCATGGGAATCCTTAATGTAACACCCGATTCCTTTTATTCAGGATCCCGTGTCACAGCCGGTTCCCTGATCTTGAAGCGGGCCGGAAAGATGCTGGATGACGGTGCCGATGTCCTTGATATTGGCGGTGAATCGACCCGCCCTGGCAGTGATCCCGTACCGGCAGAAGAAGAAATCCGCCGTGTCGTCGGGGCCATTTCGGAAATCCGCCGGGCTTATCCTGAGGCCATCCTTTCCGTTGATACGTACCACGCTGCGACGGCCCGCGCCGCCCTTGACGCGGGAGCCGATATCATCAACGATGTTACGGCGGGAACGGGTGATCCCGACATGCTTTCCGTTGCCAAAGAAAAAGACGCGCCGCTCATCCTCATGCATATGCGTGGTACGCCCAAGACCATGATGAGCGCCGACATGAAGGCCTATCATAACGTAGTCGGCGATGTCATGGAATATCTTTTAACGCGGACAGAGGCTTGTGAAGCGATGGGAATTGGTCGCACTAAACTCATGCTTGATCCGGGTCTTGGCTTTGCCAAGGATGTCAGCGGCAACCTGGAACTGTCCCGCGGTCTTGCGGAACTTACGGGACACGGGATTCCAGTCCTTGTTGCAGGGTCCCGCAAGGGCTATATCGGTAAGGTCCTGGGAGACCTTCCGCCGGAAGAGCGCCTTGAAGGGACCATGGCCCTTTCCGCAGCAGCTGTTTTTGCTGGCACCCAAATGGTTCGCGTCCACGATGTCAAGGAAAATGTACGGCTCATCCGTATGTTGGAGGCGATTCTATCATGCCGGTAGCCTATGTGGCCCTTGGCAGCAACCTAGGGGATAAAAAAGCTTATTTGGAAGACGCTCTGAGCCGGATGAAGGTACATGGCATCAAGGTCCAGAAAGTTTCCACATGGATCCAAACAGCGCCATATGGCGTAACGGACCAGCCGGAGTTCCTGAATGGGGCGGCTGAAGTGATATGGGACCAGGATGCACAGAGCCTTCTTATGGAGCTTCTTGCCATTGAAAAGGAAATGGGGCGGGAGCGCAAGCGCCATTGGGGCGAACGGAACATCGACCTTGATTTGATTTTATTTGAGGATGAGATCATGGAGACTGAATTTTTGACGCTGCCCCATCCGGACATGCAAAACCGGGATTTTGTCCTCCGCCCCTTGGCGGAGATTGCCCCCCAAAAGGAACATCCTGTCCTGAAACGCAGCATGCTGGAACTCTGGCATGAGCTTCAGAAAAAAGGAAAGTAAGGCTTTTTTGCCAATCTCAATGAAAGCTGGTCGATGCAATGCTTCAACGTGTAAAAACGGCGGTTCTTTTGGTTCTGGTCTATAGCGCCGTCACTTATCTTGGCATGCGGGTCATGATGGTGCCCAGTGTCTCCGGTCTCTGTTTGGGTGCACTTTTCGCACTGACCTTTGGCCTTCTTTTTGGCCGTCTGGGGGCTTTTTCCGCAGGAATTGGCGCGGTGATCGGTTGCTCTTTTGGCGGACTTCATACGATGCTTCTGCCCATTCACTTTTTGGCCGTCTTTTTGTCTAGCTACGTTCCTTTCCGCATTTGGCAGGGAATGAGAAGCGAAAATGAACCGGTCCTTCTTGTCTATGATCAGCGGACCCGTATGATGGCCCTTGTCCTTTCACTGGCATCGTCAGCGCCCTTGGGGCTCACACTTGCCTTTGCTGGTGATCTTTTCCAGATTATCCCTTTTGAGCTGACCTATTTTCCCATCATGCTCCCTGCACTGGGCTTATCCATTTTGGGCGGGCAGACCGTCCTATCTTGGAGCGGCCGCTATTTTTGCCGCGGCGGCGGGATAAAATGGTGGGAAGCTGTGCGGGATGATAAATGGACCAGTCATCTCCTTTCGGTTGCCCTTTTGCGGATTTCCCTGACGGCCCTTGCAGTCGGTGCAGGGTTCTGCCTGATTTTTCCACCCCAATTGGGGGAACCTGTGGTCCTATATGTTTCAGGAGGACTTGCCGCCGTGCTTCTTATCCTGAGCGGAATGTGAGGGTCTTTTCATGTATTTTTTCACCCTTGCCGTGCAAGTCGTATTGCTTCTTGTTTTCTTATGGGGCGTCAGCACGATTTTCGTGGGTTTCATAACAAAAAAACGGATCTTGCCGCCTGCCGGACATTCCCATACCATGGCGGTCCTCATTTGCGCCCACAATGAAGGACGGGTTGTAGGAAAATTGCTCGAAAGCCTTGTGCAGCAGGACTATCCACACTCGTCCTACCATATCTTCCTTTGTGCCGATCACTGCACGGATGATACGGCTGCCATTGGGGAAGCGTTTCCCAATATCACGGTCTGGAAACGAGACGAAGGCCCTCGAACGGGAAAGGGGGCGGTCCTTTCCTGGGGGCTTCAAAAGATAAGGCAGGAGTGGCCGGAGTCTTTTGAGTATGCCGTGATCTTTGACGCCGATAACGTGGCAGATCCTTACTTTCTCAAGGCCATGAACCGCTCTTTTGACAGCGGCGCCCGCCTTGTCATGGGAAACCGGCTCCCACTCAATCCTTATGATTCCCTGATTTCGCAGTGGTATTCCATGTACTGGCTCAGCGTGGACGTGCTATTTTCCAAACCCCGTTTTAATGTCCACATGCCGAGCATTATCTCCGGAACGGGTTTTGGTTTTGACCTTTCCCTCATTGAGCCTGATGGGTGGCAGACGGTTACGGTTACGGAAGATATGGAATTTTCCATGCAGATGAATTTTAAGGATGTTTTTTCGGAATTTCAGGAAGACGCGCGCTTTTATGATGAACAGCCCATCCATTTCATGACCTTGGTCCATCAGTTCCGGCGCTGGTTTACGGGAAACTACCAGATTGCCCGGGTCTATGGAAAAATCTGGCTGCCCCATTTTAAAGTGCATCGGGATGGACGCCTCATCGATAATTTTATTCCCTACTTGATGAGTGTTGTGTTTGGCCTTTATTTTATCTTGAATGTGTTCTGGCTCTGTTATAATGCTCTTTGCGGGCTGCCGCTTTTCCACATCAAGGATATTGTTTGGTGGATCTTTTTGTACCTTTTGAGCCTTTACGTAGGTCATGCCGCCATTGCGGGAGCAGGCTACAAAAGCCGCCATTTTGCTAAGGGCATCCTGACGGGCGGTTTTTTCTGTATCCTCATTTCCCTGTTAAGTGTGTACTCGCTTTTCCGGCCCAATGCCCAGTGGATTCCCATCGAGCATGTGCACACGAAAGGTCCTGAAGGATAAGTTGTTGCGCACTGTCCTTGCTGGCTTTGCTGGCAGGGACTTTTTTTGTGGCTTTTTGCCTGCTATAATAGAGGAAAACATAAGAAGGAGGGGTCGCTTGTGTTTACTTGGGCCCGCAGGAAACTCATAGGGGCATTTTTCCTGTCCCTGCTTTTTGGGACCCTTACAAGGGGGGAGACAGTTTTGGCGGCAGAACGAATCTTATATATTCCCCTTGATGATCGCCCCGTTAACCTTGCTTATACGGTGGATACTTTTAAAAAAGCGGGGGTCGATGTTGTAACGCCGCCATCTGAGCTTCTAAGTTCGGCCTCGCGCAAGGGCAATCCCGATGCCCTAGGAAAATGGCTCCAAGAAGAAGGCCCCTTTGCAGAGGCTGCTGTTGTTGCCGCCGATTCCCTCATTTATGGGGGCCTTACCACGAGCCGAACCCACGAACTCAGTGAGGCTGTGCTCAATGAACGGGTCAAGGTCTTGCTCGATTTCAAGGCCCGTCATATCGATATTCCCATCTACGCCTTTGCGACGATCATGCGTTCCCCCAAGTGGAGCAGCGCCCCTCAGGAGCCTCAGTACTATGCGCAGTGGGGGCCGAAGCTCTTTTTGTGGGGCGCTTTGCGGGATAAAAAGGCGATGGGGCAGCTTAGCCGGAAGGAAGATAAGAAACTTGCGGCCCTGCAAAAGGAAATCCCGGTCTCCATCCAAGAGGACCTGCTGCAGCGGCGGCAGAAAAACGCAGCCGTCCTTTCCCAGTTGTACGACGCGGCAGAAGCAGGAACCTTTGATTATTTTCTGATTGCACGGGACGACTCGGCGCCTTATTCCGAGGCCCACCATGATGCTCGCAGTCTGCTCCAGGGCCGGAAAAAGTCCTATACGATCCGCTCCTTTTCGGGCACCGATGAGATGGGAATGATTCTTTTGACGAGGGCCTATTACAAAGCGCGAGGCCTCACTCCCCTTGTGTATGGGTTCTATGCCCCCGGTGCGGGAAAAGAGACTGTCCCTGATTACGAAGATGGAACCATTGCCCATAGTTACCGGGAACATGTCTGGGCCCTTGGCGGATATCCAGCTAAACGGGCCAAGCGGGCGGATCTAGTGGCGGGAATCTATACGCCTCAGGACGGCGTGACGCGCGGAGCGGATGGGATGAGCAACACGGACGTTGTGACGCTGGGGATGACGGCTTTTCTTGATCAGGCGGAGGCCTATCTCAGGGCGGGCTATGCCGTGGGCATTGCAGATATTGCTTTTGGCAACGGCAGCAGCAAGGGCCTCATCAAGGGGCTTTTTGAACGTCGCCTGCCTCACAGCGATGAGCCGATGGCTTATGACCTGGCGTCCTATGCCGGCTGGAATACGGCAAGCAATTCCCTGGGCTACACCTTGGGACAGGGCCTTATGGCGCGGCATATGTCGTCACAGGAAAGAAAGGATCTTCTGAACGTGCGCTATCTTGACGATTGGGCCTATGAAGCCGTCGTGCGGCAGCGCCTGCGTGCTGAATACACCTATCCCAATAAATGGCAGGAAGGAAAGTTTACCCCAAAGGAAAGGGGCATCCTCCATACGGCCCTTCAAAAGGAAATGAAGGAACAGGCTTTTCCTTATTTGGGTCAGCGTGTGGATGACTACACCTTTGACCTGCCGTGGAACCGGACGTTTGAAGTCTCGGTGGTCAAAAAGACACTGAAATGAATGGGCTGCCTTATGGCGGCGGAGGAGGAGAACCATGACGATATATGATGAAGCCATGCAGATGAAAGAGGAGCTGGTGGCCTGCCGGCGTGATCTTCACGCCCACCCGGAACTTGCCTGGACGGAATTTCGCACCGCGTCTCATGTAGCAAAATCCCTCAAGGCCTTGGGCTATGAAGTGCTCATGGGGGATGCCTGCATGAAGGCAGATGAAATGATGGGCGTGCCTGATAAAGCGGAACTTTCCCGCGCCATGGGGCGGGCCATTAAAGAAGGGGCGGACCCGGAGCTTGTGAAAAAGATGGAAGGCGGCAAGACGGGCGTCGTGGGCATCATGCATTTTGCAAAACCAGGGAAGACCGTGGGTCTGCGCTTTGACATGGACTGCCTTCTAGTTGAAGAAAACCCAACGGACGCCCATCGGCCGACCCGGGATGGCTTTGCGTCGACCCATCCGGGTCTGATGCATGCTTGCGGGCACGATGGACATACAGCTATCGGTCTTGGCGTGGCGCGCCTTATTGCCGCTCACAAAGATGAAATGGCCGGCACTGTAAAGCTCTGTTTCCAGCCCGGTGAAGAAGGGGTCATGGGAGCCCGCGGGATGGTGGCAAGCGGGATTGTCGATGATGTGGACTATTTCCTGAGCGGGCATATTGGTCTTGGCAATGGCGAAAATAACAGCCTAGTCTGTATGACCGAAGGGTTCCTTGCAACAAGCAAGATTGATGCGTTCTTTACGGGAAAACCGGCCCATGCCGGTGCCAATCCCCAAAATGGCCGCAACGCCCTTCTTGCAGCGGCCCAAGCTTCGCTGGCCCTCCATACCATTTCCCGTCACAGCGACGGCCCTTCCCGCATTAATGTGGGAATTCTCAAGGCAGGGACGGGACGAAACGTCATCCCCGACAACGCGGTCATCAAATTTGAGACCCGTGGCGGTTCGACGGCAATCAATGAATTTATGGAAGGAGAAGCCCGCCGCATGATCAAGGCCGCAGCTGATATGTACGGCGTCACCGTGAAGATGGTCGCCCGCGGGAGTGCGGCGTCAGGCAATTCTTCTCCTGACATGGGCGAAGAAGTCTATGAAGTCGTCAAGGGGCTTGGCGTCTACAGCGACATTGAAAAAAATCATACTGTCAGTGGCAGTGAGGACTGCTCGTACTTTATGAGCCGCGTCCAGGATCATGGCGGCAAGGCCGTTTACATGCTCTATGGGACGGAAGAAGCTTCGGGTCATCACACCAGTGAATTTGACTTCAACGAAGATGTCCTTCCCCTTAGCGTCTATACCGTGACGGAACTTGTGAAGCACTTCACGAACAAATAACAAGCGTTCTCCCAGCAAAGCGGATCTTGTTTTGGTGGGAGAATTTTTGCATCCTGTTTGGGATGGATAAGAGACACGAAGCTTTCAGAACACCTAAAAAATGACTGTACCACGGGGAATCCATTGTGATACACTAGTAGCGCAGTACCAACAAATTTGCTGAGGGGGATCAATCTTAATGAAAGAAAGACGCATTATCGAAGTCGAAGAAAAGCTGCCTATTCTTCAGACGCTGCCGCTTAGCCTGCAGCATCTATTTGCAATGTTTGGCGCCACGGTCCTTGTACCTTTCCTGCTGAATGTCGACCCATCAACGGCACTTTTTATGAACGGGGTAGGCACCTTGCTGTATCTCAGCATTTGTAAATGGCGCCTGCCAAGCTACCTGGGTTCAAGCTTTGCCTTTATTTCTCCTGTCCTTGCCGTTACGCACACGGCGGGCCTTACGTACGGGGACGCGCAGGGAGGCTTCATTGCTTTTGGGCTCTGTTTCATCCTTGTGGGCCTTCTTGTGAAGAAAATCGGGACCAAGTGGATTGATGTACTCTTTCCGCCTGCTGCCATGGGGGCCATTGTCGCCATCATCGGCCTTGAACTTGCACCGATGGCCATGAACATGGCAGGCTTTATGGATCCTGTAAAGGGCATGACGAACATCCAGGCCATGGAGATTTCGTCGGCAACGCTCATCATCACCATCCTTGCGACCCTCCTGGGGAAGGGCTTTATCGGCATCATTCCCATCCTCATCGGCGTGGTGAGCGGTTACGCCATTGCCTATGGTCTCGGCGTTGTCTCCTTTGAAAGCGTTGCGGCCGCGGCTTGGATTTCGGCTCCAACCTTTTATCGTCCCAGCTTCCATCTGAACGCCATCATGATGATCCTGCCGGCCGTCTTTGTCGTCCTTGCTGAACATTTGGGACACCTTTTTGTGACCAGCGACATTGTCGGCCGTGATCTCATCAAGGACCCAGGCCTTCACCGCTCACTCATTGCCGACGGACTTTCGAACGTGCTTTCCGGGCTTGCGGGCTCCACGCCGAACACGACTTATGGGGAAAACATGGGGGTTATGGCTATTACCGGCGTATACAGCACCTGGGTCATTGGCGGCGCTGCCATCCTCGCCATTGTCTTTTCCTTTGTAGGAAAGATTGCTGCCCTTATCCACAATATTCCCGGTCCTGTTATGGGTGGCGTCAGCATCCTTCTTTTTGGTTTCATTGCTTCGTCGGGCCTGCGCATGATGGTCGATCGCAAGGTGGATTTCACTAAACCGAAGAATCTGATTCTTTCTGCCCTGACCCTCATTTCCGGTCTTAGCGGTGCCACCATCGTCATTGGTCCTGTTCAGCTTAAGGGAATGGGCCTTGCTACGGTCGTCGCCATCCTTGCCAGCCTTGCCTTCCTGATTTTTGAAAAAATCGGCTGGGTGGAACGGGAATAAAGGACGAACTTTTTTCGCAAATGAGCGCAAAATGGGCGCATCTTTCATTGAAAATATGATAGAATTATGATATATTGTTCTGAATATAACAAATAGGGAGGAAGAACATGGAAAACTTACAGCATGAACTTGTCCTGGTCGTTGACTTTGGCGCCCAGTATGCACAGCTGATTGCGCGCCGTGTCCGTGAATGTGGCGTTTACTGCGAAATCATTCCTTATAGCTATACCATCAATCAAATCAAGGCCAAGAATCCAAAAGCCCTGATCTTCTCCGGTGGACCGAACAGTGTTTATGCTGAAAATACGCCGTCTATCGACGATGGTGTTTTCTCCTTAGGGATTCCTATCCTCGGTCTTTGCTATGGCCATCAGCTCATGGCAAAGAAACTGGGCGGCGTCGTTGCCCATGCGGGTTCTGCCGGTGAATATGGAAAGACCGCGGTTTCCCTCGATAACGAAACGCGCCTTTTCTCCGGGATCGAAAAGAACAACATCTGCTGGATGAGCCATCAGGATTATGTCGAAACCGTACCGGAAGGCTTTGTTGTGGCGGGCCATACGGAAGAATGCCCTGTTGCGGCCATGATGAACGAGGAAAAACGCTTCTACGGCGTCCAGTTTCATCCGGAAGTCATGCATACGCCCTTTGGCAAGAAAATGTTCAGCAACTTCCTCTTTGATATTTGCGGCCTTTCCGGTGACTGGTCCATGTCGAGCTTTGCCCAGACCCAGATCGAAGCCATTCGTGAAAAAGTGGGGGATAAGAATGTCCTGTGCGCCATGAGCGGCGGCGTTGATTCCTCGGTTGCTGCGGTTCTCGTCCACAAGGCCGTGGGTAAGCAACTCACCTGCGTCTTTGTTGACCATGGCCTGCTTCGTAAGAACGAAGGCGACCAAGTGGAACAAGTCTTCAAACGAGACTTTGACATGAACCTCATCCGTGTTGACGCCAAGGAACGTTTCCTGTCGAAACTCAAGGGCGTCAGCGATCCGGAAAAGAAACGCAAGATTATCGGCGAAGAATTCATTCGCGTCTTTGAAGAAGAATCCAAGAAAATCGGTCATGTCGATTACCTCGTTCAGGGCACTATCTACCCGGACGTCGTTGAATCGGGCGGCACCGGCACCAGTGCCACTATCAAGAGCCACCATAACGTCGGCGGCCTGCCGGAAGACATGGACCTTGACCTCATCGAACCACTGCGTGCGCTCTTTAAGGATGAAGTCCGTGCCGTTGGGGAAGAACTCGGCATTCCAAGTGAACTTGTTTGGCGTCAGCCCTTCCCGGGACCGGGTCTTGCCATCCGCGTCCTTGGTGAAGTCACGGAAGAAAAACTTGCCATTGTCCGCGAAGCCGATGCCATCTTCCGCGAAGAAATTGCCAAAGCCGGTCTTGACCGCAGTATCTGGCAGTACTTTGCCTGCCTGCCGAACATCCGCAGTGTTGGGGTCATGGGTGACTTCAGAACCTATACCAACACCATCGCTCTGCGCGCCGTCAACAGCACCGACGGCATGACAAGTGACTGGTCCCATATCCCCTACCATGTCCTTGATATCGTCTCCCGCCGCATCGTCAATGAAGTGCCTGGCGTCAACCGTGTCGTCTATGACATCACGAGCAAACCGCCTGCAACGATTGAGTGGGAATGAGAGAAACAAGAAGAGGAAACACCCGGCAAGTCTTTGGAGACTTGCCGGGTGTTTTTTGTTGCAAGTAAAAAAAAGAAATTCCTTGCGGTAATCCTTCTTCTTCGTGCAGGTCCTTCCCGTAGAGATCAGTACAATGCCAATTAGGCATTGCAGCTTACTTAAAATAGGTATTTAACATAGTAGAACAGATGCAATAAAATAAAATGGCTGCGAGAAGACCGATGATTATCTATGCCTCTCTTTCCTTATAGGGGAAAACCCTGATAGATTATTTGAAAAAGCAGACTTATAAGGATGATCATGACTATAGCGGAGAAGGATTGAATGAAATGAGGAATCCAAGTGGGATGAAAGGAACCTTTTCTATGGATGCCATAGAACTAAATCACCATGTACAGATGCCCTTGCTTGGAATGGGTGTTTTTCAGGTAACTGATTATGGATTGTGCAAAAGAAGCCTTCTGACCGCTTTGAACATTGGGTATCGACTGATTGATACGGCTGCCTGCTATGAAAAGGAAGGAGCAGAGTGAGAAGCCGTTAAGGAATGTGGGATTTCCAGAAAAGAAGTTTTCCTAACTTTCAAGATGTAGATTCAGGATGCAGGGTACGATAAAACCATGTGTTCTTTTGAAAAGACCTTAAAGAATCTTCAGAGGGACTATCTCAATCTCTACCTGATTTATATGCCATATAGGGATTGCTATGGAAGCTGACGAGCCATGGAGGAACTGTATCAAGCTGGTAAGATCAAGGCCATAGGAGTCTGCAACTTTATGCCAGACAGGCTTGTAGATTTGGTCATAAGCAATGAGATTGTTCCGGCCGTCAATCAAGTTGAGCTTCAGCTTTTTTCCCAGCAGGAGGAATTACAGCGTGTCATGGATCAGTACCATAACTGCCCCGTGGCTTGGACTTTTTTGCAGAGGGACATGCTGGCTTTTTTCAGCCTCCTGTTTTAGCTGGAATTGGTCCAAAGTATGGGAAAAAGACGGCTCAAGTCATCCTGCGATGGCTTTTCCAAAGCCGTATCGTTGATATTCCTAGATTGGTCCATGCTGAACGAATCTACCAAAATTTTCGTACGAACGATTTCATGCTTTTTAATAAAGATATGGCAGAAATTACTGGAGGTCCCATTCTGATTTTGGATGTCCATAGTCTGAAAGAGATATATCGGCCCACAAGATCAAACTTGAGCAATAAGGAGGCAAACGAAATGGAGTATACCAAATTAGGAACAACGGATATTGAAGTGTCTAAACTATGCGTTGGCTGTATGAGCTTTGGCAAGGCAGGAACCATGCATGACTGGACGCTGGATAAACAGCAGAGTGAAGCTGTGATTCGGCATGCCTTGGACTTAGGCATTAATTTTTTTGATACAGCCAATGGTTATTCTGCTGGAACAAGTGAAGAATATTTGGGGCGTGCGATAAAACATAATATTGCTAGGAATAAAGTCGTAATCGCTTCTAAGGTGTACTTTAATGAGGGCCGGTTATCGCGGAAGGCCATTATGCGAGAAATCGAAGGTAGTCTCAAACGATTGGGAACAGATTATCTCGACTTATATATCATCCATCGCTTTGATTATGAAACACCCATTGAAGAAACCATGGAGGCGTTGCATGAGTTGGTCAGAGCTGGTAAAGTGCGCGCTTTAGGCGCTTCGGCTATGTACGGATACCAGTTCTATCATATGCAGATGGCAGCAAAAGAGCATGGGTGGACGCCCTTTTCTGTCATGGAGAACCATTACAACCTGATTTACCGTGAAGATGAGCGAGAGCTGATTCCTATTTGCAAACAAATGAATGTTTCCTTGATGCCATACAGCCCGCTGGCCTCAGGTCATCTGACAAGAGCAAAGTGGTCATCTGGGTCTCTTAGGGGGCGAACGGATAAGGTGGCTGCTGGGAAATATGATCGTATGAAGGAGCAGGATGTCAAAATAATTAAAAGGGTACAGGAGCTTTCTGAGCGCCACCACTATACAATGGCTCAGATAGCGCTTGCCTGGCAGTGGGCAAAGGGTGTTTCGTCTCCCATTATTGGAGCAACGAAAGCACATTATTTAGATGACGCGTCTGCTGCGCTGAAGGTAAAGCTTTCCCCTCAGGAGATTGATTATCTGGAAGAAAATTATGTGCCTCATCCCATTGTGGGGGCAGTTGATAGAAATCCAAAACCAGGTGTTATGCTGCTGGATGTGAAGCATTCGTTATGTTAAGAAATGAAGAAGCTTTCAAGTGATGATGACTTGGAAGCTTCTTTATTTTCTGGAGGAGGCTCTTATATAAAAGTGAAGTTTTAAAGAGAATTACCGTCTTGACCTCGTTTATAGTTTCTATTTTCTTTAGGTACAATGCAGGAAGCCGCATACCGTCTGCGCTGGATCAGATGACGTCGAATCTTTCCCCTCAGGACCCGATTCCTTCGAAATGGATTCGCAAGCTTCCCATGTGTGAGGAGAGAAAGGAATGGAATCGTGACAGGGGGTACGTGAGACGCTGAATGATTTACTGAGCCTACGGCTCAAAAATTTGTGCAGAAAGCGTTTGCATAAGATAACGATAGGAGCCGGTGGAGCAAAGCGGGACAAGGGGACGCAAATCCCTTTTTTCCTTTTTAATAAAATATGCCCTTTTAGCCAAAGCCGCCTTTTTATCGTTGAAGTTCTCTTCCTAATAGGGCGCTTACCGGTTTGGCGCTGGACATCCAGTCTTTGGCATCACAGCCTCCTTCTCCTTTTTTGTTTAAGCTACTTCTTAAAAAAGTCCTTGCAATATACCTTATGGGGGTATATAATAAATCTCGTAATAAAATACCCATAAGGGGTATATAAAGAAAGGACGATAGGTATGAAAGAGACTGTTTTGCAGGTGGAAAACCTGCAGAAAGATTTTAAGGCAAAGTCGGGCGTCATCCACGCCGTAAAACATGTTTCCTTCCAAGTGGAAAAAGGCGAGATCTTTGGTTTCTTAGGTGCTAACGGCGCCGGTAAGTCGACGACCATCAACATGGTGACGACACAGCTGCTTCCTACGGGCGGTAAGATTCTCTATGATGGAAAGGATCTTACGGGTGATGTGGCTGCCATTCGCCGTAAGATTGGTGTGGTCGCTCAGCATAACAACCTGGAGCGGCAGCTCACGGCAGAGGAGAACCTCTATTATCACGGTCGTTATTTTGGCATGGACCCTAAGGTCATCCGTGAGCGTTCGGAAGCGCTGCTGCGGAAGTTTGGTCTATGGGAACGCCGTAAGGACTTTGTTCGTTCCTATTCAGGCGGCATGGCGCAGCGTCTCAAGATTGCGCGGGCCATGCTCCACAATCCGGAAGTTCTCTTCCTCGATGAGCCGACAACAGGCCTTGACCCAAACTATCGCAAGATTCTTTGGGACCAGATGCTTAAGATGAATCGAGAAGGGACGACCATTTTCCTCACAACCCATTATATGGAAGAAGTTGAGTCCTTCTGTGACCATGTCGCTATCATGAAGCAGGGTGAGCTTCTTGCTTATGGGACTGTGGAAGATCTTGAAAAACAAACGGGGACCCGTTCCCTCAATGATGTATTCCTGACCCTCACAGACCGTGACGGCGTCGATGATCGGCAAACTGCCAATAGGGAGGCGTAAACTGATGAGTACTTCAAATCATGAAACAAAAACGGCCTTTTGGGCCATGGTGTCCCGGGACCTTTTGGTTCAGTGGCGGGATCATAATGAATTCATCTTTCGGGTGGCCATGCTGCCCTTGATTCTCATTGTTGTCTATGGCTTTATGCTGCCGACGGTGGGCCTTTTGCCTGCGGAATTTCCGACCCATATGTTCTGCGGTATGATTGGTATGAGCATGCTCATTACGGGTATTCACGGAACGGCTGTACCGATTTCCATGGATTTCCATAACCTCCGCGAAATTGAAGACCGACTCCTGGCGCCTGTATCAAGCCGCACTGTTGCTTATGCCAAGATGACTGTCGGCGTCCTTGAATCCTTTGTGGGGGGCCTTATCGTTCTTCCCATTTCACTGATCTTTATGGGCCACGCCATTTCTATCGACCTTTCCCCGGAGCGACTGCCTCTCCTTGTTCTGGTCCTTCTTCTCACGGCGTTTGCTTCTGCTGCTATGGGACTCCTTGTGGGGACCATCATCAAACCCTCCCAGATTGCCGCCATGTTCCCCGGTTTTCTCATGCCTGTTGTTTTTTTGGGAAGCATCTTTTATACCTGGCACCAGCTAGCGCCCCTTCCTGTCATGCAGGCTATAACGCTCATCGATCCCTTGACCTGGATCAATGAAGCCATTCGCGCCGTCATGACGCCCCAAATCTACAGTCTGCCCCTGTGGGGAACACTCCTTGGCATGGTGATTTGGATCCTTTTTATGGGACGAGTGGCTTTTAAGCGGTTTGATCGGATGGTGTATCGTCATTGATTTGTTTCTTGGAGCACAAATCGTTCCGATTCTCCGGAAGAACGTACCTTCATTGCTTAATTCCTTAATTCCTTAATTTAAGGATGCGATGGGGGCATGCCGATTCGTGGATGTTTCGTTTCTGGTGGGGGAATAGCCTGCGCCTGGGCGCTCCCCCTCCTAACCATGTGTCGTCATCTCCCTCGCCCAGCTCATTAAAGCAGACGCTTTTTGCAATCTTCGGCCCATATGGGCCCATCTACTTTGTCGCCCACACTCCTAACCTCCTAGACGTACATAAATCGTACGCCGTCGTCGGTGGAAGCGGGGGCTCTTTAGATTTCGTTCATATCAGTATTTATTAGACTTAGAGCTGAGTATTGTGACCAGCGCGTACCGCCGTTTACTCTTTTGCTTCACCGTCTTTTCCCTTCCGGTCTTTTAGCATCACAGCAATACAGCTTTTTCCTCAGTATCTTTCGCTCGACAGCTAGATCCGCCGGATCGAAACAGCTTTTCAGGGCTGATGCCCTGAAAAGACAGCCTGACAGCCCACTTTAAATCACTGTCTTTTTCCTGTATAATACCCTTATCATCATCTCACTCTTTAGGAGGAAACATGCCTAAAAATAGACTGGAAGCGTTCAGTGACGGCGTCCTTGCCATCATCATCACCATCATGGTCCTTGCCATGGAGGCGCCGGAAGGAAAATCTTGGCGCGATCTTGGCGCCGTTATTCCGACGTTCATTGGCTACATTATCAGCTATACCTATGTTGGGATTTACTGGGTGAATCATCACCGACTGCTCCAGTCCGTGGAGACCATCAAGGGTCGAAGCCTGTGGGCCAATCTTTTGTGGATGTTTTTTGTGTCCCTCATTCCTTTTGCTACGGCCTGGGCTTCTAATACAGGATTTGCCGCTGTACCCGTTTCTCTTTATGGTGGGGTCCTTTTCCTTACGGCCATCGCTTATCAAACCCTTGATATGACCATCCGTCACGCCAAAGGACAAATGGACAGCCTTTGGACGGTGGCGACGGGGGACAGACGGAACCTTCTCACGGTCACAAGCTATGCCGTTACGGTGCCGCTTGCCTACATCTATGTTCCTGCGGTCTATTTGATTTATGTTCTGACAGCCTTTTTATGGATCTTTCCTGAAGTAGAAGGCCACGCTTCTTGAAACCCTGCTTGTCAGGCCCTTTGCTTTCTCAATCAGTGAGGAGGTAAGGGGCTTTTCTTGACGCGGTACGGTCCTCATTGTATCATGAAAGGAAGTAGAAACCGGTAAGAAGGGAGGATCCCATCTTGTATGATCCGCGTCTTGAGACATTTTTGTGCGTTGCCGACAATGGCAGTTTCAATAAAGCGGCCGAAGTTTTATACATTTCTCCGCCTGCTGTCATCAAACAGATCAATGGCCTTGAAAAAAGCTTGGGCTTTTCGCTTTTTCTACGGACTCACCGCGGTCTTTTTCTCACCGCAGCAGGGGCCTCCCTTGCCGAAGATGCCCGTTACGTCATTCAGTACAGCAAGGATTCCATCGTCCGGGCCCGGAGGGCCATGGAGCAGGGGGCAGAGACCATCCGCATCGGGTCTTCGCCCATGACGCCGGCCCAGGTCCTTGTGGATTTGATGCCTCAGTTGCAGGACTTTGATCAAAGAATCAAATTCCAGGTCATTCCTTTTGAAAACACGCCGGAAAACGCGCGGGAAATCTTGTCTCATTTAGGACGCAATATTGATGTTGTGGCGGGGATTTTTGACGAAACGATGCTGCGCCTGCGGAGATGCCAGGGTTTTGAACTTAAAAGGACCCCCCTTTGCTGTGCCCTTTCCCTGCATCATCCCTTGGCGAGAAAGGACTTTCTCACCGTAGAGGACCTTCATGGCGAGGCGCTCATGCTCATTCGGGAAGGGTGGAACCATTATGTGGATGAACTGCGTCACGATCTCATGGACGGGCATCCTGAAATCAAATTGATAGACTTTGATTTTTATGATACGGAAGCCTTTAACGAATGTGACCGGAAGAACGCCCTCCTTATGGCCGTTCCTCAGTGGGAAGCTGTTCATCCTCTTCTTAAGATCCTTCCTGTGAGGTGGGACTACACGGTCCCTTATGGGCTCCTTTACGGGCATAAGCCTTCGGCGCCAGTAAAGCGCTTTTTGCACGCCCTTGCGCAGATAACGGAAAGGTTTACTAAAAACGAGCTTTAACGAAAAGGTTCATACTGCAAAGCGAAACGAGACTTCTGTGGAGGTCTCGCTTTTTTTATAATGGGGACATAAGCGAAAAGGAGGATCCCCTATGAAGATAACCTTTGGCATCCTTGCCCTTTCGGCACTCCTGCTCTTTGGTTCCGGCTGCGGGGACATGCAGGCGAGCTAAGCGCTGCAAAAAGAGCAGACCATAGAGGAAAGGAACACGACGATGAACGGACATTTCACGCAAAAGACGCCCATCAAAGAGGTTATGGAATCGCCTGTTTTTAAACCTTACGGGTGGCTCCTTTTCCCCGTTCATACAGGCTACTGGAGCGGTCACACCTTGGAAGACCTCCGACTCATTTGGTACTGTCACATCGACCCCAAGGAGACGACAGCCATTGTCAATGACCTTTGGGAGCGGGCGCAGCAAAATGAAACGGTATTTTATGATATCTACAGCGTTGCCAAAAAGGCGGCGGACCCCCGCAAAAAGGACACGGGCCTTTTTTTCTTCAAAGGCCGGAAAGGGGCTCCTTTTGCCGTTGTGAACGCTGGCGGCGGCTTTATCTATGTGGGCGCCATGCACGATAGTTTTCCCCATGCTTATGAGCTTTCTAAACGGGGCTATAACGCCTTTGCCCTCATCTACCGACCGGGCGCGCAAACGGCCTGCGAAGACCTGGCGCGGGCCATCAGCTTCATCTTTGCCCATGCGGATGAACTGGGCGTTGACACCAAGGACTATTCCCTTTGGGGCGCTTCGGCAGGGGCCCGCATGGCGGCCTACCTTGGCTCTTACGGGCCCGCAGCTTTTGGCGGGAATGACCTGCCTCGTCCAGGGGCTGTCATCATGGAGTACACGGGCCATTCGGATTACACCAAAAACGACCCGCCAACCTTTGCCGTGGTTGGTGACGATGATGGCATCGCCAATTGGCGCGTTATGCAGCGCCGGTTGGAAATCCTAAGCAATCTTGGCATTCCCACGGAATTCCATCATTATCCCGGCCTTGGCCATGGCTTTGGTCTTGGCACCGGAACGGCGTCAGAAGGCTGGTTTGATAAGGCCGTTGCCTTCTGGGAAGCACAAATGAAAAAATAACCGAGGAGGAAAGAATCATCATGAAAAAAAGGATGCTTGGAAAAGACCTTGAAGTTTCTGCCATCGGTCTTGGCTGTATGGGCATGAGCCATGCTTATGGCGCGCCTAGTGACCGCAAGGAAATGACGGAACTGATTGCGCGCGCCGTCGAGCTTGGCTGCACATTTTTTGACACGGCTGAATCCTACGGCACGGAAGAAAACCCTCACGACAATGAAGAACTCTTGGGGATTGCATTAAAGCCCTATCGCAGCAAGGTGAAGATTGCCACGAAGTTTGGCATCAGTTTTGACTGGGACGCACCGTCCGTCAATAAACCGCTCATCGTCGATTCTTGTCCGGAAACGATCCGCAAAAGCGTGGAAGGCTCCCTAAAACGGCTTCAGACGGACCATATCGACCTGTACTACCAGCACCGCGTCGACCCCAAGATTCCTATTGAGGAAGTGGCGGGAACGGTGAAGGACCTTATTGATGAGGGAAAGATTACCCATTGGGGCCTTTCCGAAGTGGACGAAGAAACGCTGCGTCGGGCCCACAAGGCCTGCCCGGTGACGGCCATCCAGAACCGCTATTCCATGATGGCCCGCTGGTATGAATCTCTTTTCCCCGTCTTGGAGGAGCTGGGCGTGGGCTTTGTTGCTTTTTCGCCCCTTGCAAACGGCTTTTTGACGGCGGCCTACAAAATGGGCGCGGCCTTTACGGAAAAAGGCGATTACCGCTCCGTCATGCCCCAATTTTCCAGTGAAGGGCAGGCTGAAAATGCAGGCCTCGTAGCCCTTCTCGAAAAGATCGCCCGCGAAAAAAACGCCACGCCGGCCCAGGTTTCCCTTGCCTGGATGCTAGAGAAAAAGCCCTATATTGTGCCCATCCCAGGGACGCGGAAGCGCAGTCGTCTCGAAGAAAACTTGGGCGCTGCAACCCTTAGCTTTACGCCGGAAGAACTGGCGTCCCTTGACGGAGAGCTGCGCCATACGAAAATGTCTGCGGTTTTTGGCGGCACGGCCATCAAAAAATAAATCGGTATGATTCACTAAGTGACAATAGGAGGCACTATTATGCGTAAAAATCTTGGAACGAAACCTTTCTTTTATCCACTGCCCGTCCTCATCATTGGTTCCTACGATGAAAAGGGGAAGCCGGACCTTATGAACGCCGCTTGGGGCGGACTTTATGAAGAAGATAAGGTGATCTTGAGCCTTAGCCAAAGTCATCAGACAACGGAAAACATCAAGGTAAAGAAAGCCTTTACCATCAGCTTTGCTGATAAGGCACATCTTGTTTCCGCTGATTACGTGGGCCTTGTGTCAGCAAAAAATGAACCAAAGAAAGTGGAAAAATCGGGCTTCCACGTTGTAAAAAGTGAATTTGTCGACGCCCCCCTTGTAATAGATCTCCCCGTTGCCCTTGAGTGCTCCCTCATTAAGGTGAACGAAGACGGAAGCCTTATTGGCAAGATTGAAAATGTAAGCATCGATGAAAGTGCCCTTGATGTTGAGGGAAACCTTGATATGACGCGGTTCGCGCCCCTTTCCTTTGAACCTTTCCATCGTACCTATCACGTCCTTGGCGAAAAAGTCGGCACGGCTTTTAAGGATGGGGGCGAACTGAAATGACGGAGAAACCTTTTGTGGTCTGCCATATGCTGACAAGCCTCAACGGCAAGATCGATGGGGCCTTCTTTGATAATCCGGCGGCTGGACCTGGCCTTGACCGCACGGGTAAGATCCGCAGCGGCTACCATTGTGACGCCATTGTTTTTGGCGCGGTGACCATGGAAGCCTTCTGCGAGGGAAAACTTAATGAGGCAGTCCTTGCAGGTAAAAAGGACCTTCCCAAAAAGGATTGGGTGAGCCCGGAAGCGGCAGATAATGAGGGCTTTCAGGTGGTCCTCGATCCCCTGGGAAGGCTTGCCTACCTTCGGCCTTTCCTGCAGCGCGGTACAGGGCCCCGTCAGCACATCATTGAAGTGGTGTCGGAAAAAGTCTCCGGCGCTTATCTTTCCTATCTCCGGGAAGTGGGCGTCTCCTATATTGTAGCCGGCGAGGATAGCCTTAAAGGCTCCGTCATCCTGCAAAAACTAGCGGACCTTTTTGGTATTTCCCGCATTGCCTTAAGCGGCGGCGGCCTCACGAACGGCACCTTCCTGCGGGAGGGCCTTATTGATGAACTGAGTCTTGTCATCGTTCCCGTCGCGGAAATGGAAAAGGGGGCAACCTCTTTTGAAGCCATGGATGGGGCGCCCCTTTTGAAGAACCCGGCCTTTATCTTAAAGGGTGTGGAAGTCCTTGCAAAAGATGCGCTGTGGATCCGCTATGAGCGGGTAAATGGATAAGGAGGGTAGGGATGAAAAAGAGGCAATTTCTTGCAGCGGCCCTTTTTAGTGCGGCCGTGATGACTTTTGGCACGGTTTCTTTCGGAGAAGCGGCAGAATCCCTTCAGATCAAGGAACAAGGCATCTTTTCTGCCGGCGGGACCGTGCTCCATTCTCCGGGAACCTTTGACATCAGTCACTACTATACGTCGCGGGAAGGGGCCACGGCCCATGTGGACCACGCCAATGTCCTTTATGAAGTGCCCCAAAAGGAAACGGGCCTTCCCATGGTCTTTCTCCATGGCTATGGTCAGTCCCGCACGGGATGGATGGCGACGCCGGACGGCAAGCCGGGCTGGGCGGATTTCTTTTTGCGCCACGGTCACAGTGTGTACCTTATTGATGAACCGCGCCGTGGTGAGGCAGGGGCAACAGGGAAGGCGGGCACCATGACGACGACCCCTAGTGACCAGACTTGGTATACGCAGTTTCGCATCGGTACCTACAAAAATGGCGCCTTTACATATAATAAGGACTCCAAGTTCCCCAAAGGAGAAGCGGCCCTGAACCAGTTCTTCCGGCAGATGACACCGGATACGGGCATGGATAACGCCGCCGGTGAGCAGGCCATTGATACGGATGTTGTCGCAAAGGCCGTCGCTGCTGCCATTGATGAAATCTACGACCGGACGGGGAAAAAGTCCATCCTCGTGACCCATTCCCAGGGCGGCGGACCGGGCTGGGAAACGGTACGCTACACGCCTCATGTAGCGGCCATTGTCGCCATTGAACCGGGCGGCGCTGCAGCGCCTGGCAGTGCGGCTTATAAAGCCATGGCAGAGCAAAAAATCCCTGTCACCTTCTATTATGGGGACTATATTGGAAATGACCTTCCTGACATTCCCGCAGCTGCTATGTGGCAGCGCATGGCAGAAACGGCCGATACATTTACAGCGGCCTATGAAAAAGAAGGACTTACGAGTACGGTCGTCCATTTGCCCAAGCTCGGCATCAAAGGAAACTCTCATTTTATGTTCGAAGAAGCAAATCGTGACGAGATTGCAGAATTGCTTGAGAAGTGGCTTCAAACGTACGCCGCAAAATGAATTTCATAAGTAGCAGAGCAGGGAACCTAAGGCGGATTAAATACATTTAGTCTTTTTTTACCCTGGGAATGCCGCGGGAAAGCCCATGGAAAGAAAAATCTTTCGAGAAAAAATTGCAGTCACTACGGAGAAAAAAGTGGCACTTTTAGTAAAAATGGTGTAGTATAGCCTAGTAATCCACTTGGCTAATGGCTTACCCTAGATAGGGACAGCACGTTCCGTTCCTATCCAGTTACATCAAGCTGCGGGACGGCAGGTCTTCCTTGCGGGCATGGTGCACCAAAGGAACCGATCCGTCCGTTTTTTCAAAGGAAGATTATCATGCGTACTTCGATTCCTGTCTCATCCCTTTACCCTTTGCTGGGCCTCTCTGCTTCCGCCTTTTTGTTCAATACGTCGGAATTTATGCCCATTGGCTTGCTCCTTGATATTTCCCAATCCTTCGGCATGTCGCCGGGCCACACGGGCATCATGATCACGCTCTACGCCTGGTTTGTAGGGTTCCTTTCCCTGCCCCTCATGCTGGCAACGTGCCGCATGGCACCGAAACGGCTCCTCCTTTTTACCATGGCCCTTTTTGTCATAGGTCAGGCGGGCTCCGGTCTTGCCGTCAATTTCCCCATGCTCGTCGCCTTCCGCATTGTCGTCGCCTGTGCCCATTCGATCTTTTGGGCCATTGTGGGCCCGTTGGCAACGCAGATTGTGCCGCGGGGGCATCAGCCTTTTGCCCTTTCCATGGTTGCAACGGGTACATCCATTGCCATGATCTTGGGGCTCCCCTTGGGGCGGCTCATTGGTCTTGCCCTTGGGTGGCGCATGACCTTCCTGTTCCTTTCCTTTGTTTCCCTATTGGACATGGCCTATCTGTGGCGTATCTTCCCTGTGCTGACGCAAGGGGCGCCCTTTACGCTCCATGACCTGCCCGGCCTTTTGCGAAATCCCATTGTCATGGGTGTGTCCTTCCTGGCCCTTCTGTATGCAGGCTCCTATTTCACGGTCTACAGCTACATCGAGCCCTTTCTTGAAACGGTGGCCCATTTCTCGGCCCAAGGCATTACGTGGACACTTGTCTTCCTTGGTGTCTGCGGCATCGGCGGCAGTGCTGTCTTTTCCCGCTTTTATGAAGCGCGCCGCCAGCCCGTATTTTACTTTGAACTGGGGGCCCTTCTTGCGGTCATGGTGCTCTTTTTGCCGGCAGCGTCCTTCCGCCCGACTATGCTCCTTTGCTGCATGGTCTTTGGCATGATCTTTACCATGTTCGGGACCACTATGCAGGCCGAACTCATCCGTGGCTGCCCCCAAGCGGCAGCGCCTGTTGCCATGGCTATTTATTCGGGCATTTTCAACGTGGGGATTGCAAGCGGCACCTGGCTTGGTGGACACCTTGTTTCAAGGGACCTGCTGTCCTACATCGGCTTTGCCGGTGCCGTCCTTGCTGTAGGTGCGATCCTTGTTGCCCTGTGCTTTTACGTGCCGAAAATAAAGGCAGGAAGCGGGCAGCCTTAACTTCATCATAGAACCCGGAGCAGGGGAGACGCCCTGCTTCGGGATTTTTGTTATGTAACGGCAACTAAACGGTGCGATTTGTGCGCTGAGCCAAAATATTGACCTCCTTCATATGGTATAATAGGATAGCAGCCTTAAAACAAAGGAATGCAGAAAGGATGAATCCCATGAAAGAACTGACCCCCGACCTTCTTCAGGAGTTTAGCCGGTCCTATGCCCAAAAAGACGGGGCACAGACCCTTCATACAATGCTTTATAAAACCGATATGGCGGACCTTTCCTACGTGCCGCTTAAAGGGGCGGCCCTTAAAGGCGCTTTTTCCGTGGAAGTAAAGACCCGCGGCATTACGGCCCAGGAACAGTCCGGTCGATGCTGGCTGTTTGCGGCCCTAAACATCCTCCGCGAAAAGGTGGCGGAAAAATGCAAGCTTGATGAATTTGAGCTTTCTCAGAACTACCTTTCTTTTTATGATAAGCTGGAAAAATCCAATAACGTTCTGCAGATGGTCATCGACCATGCCCATGAACCCATTAAGGGGGAGCTCATGCAGTATGTGCTCCAGGGCGTTGCCGATGGAGGATACTGGTGCGAAGCCGTTGATCTCGTGGAAAAATACGGTGTTGTCCCCAAACAGGTCCAGCCGGAAACGTACCAGTCAAGTCATACGGCTTGCTTTGTGAGCACCATCAATCGCCTTGTGCGCAAAGACGCCTGGGAACTGCGGGAACTCGTTCTTGCCGGAAAGGATCCTTATGCCCGTAAGAAGGAAATGATGCAGGAAATCTACGATGCCCAGTGCATTGCTTTTGGTGAACCGGTCCAGACCTTTGATTTTTCCTATCGAGACAAGGACAAGGTCTATCATGAGGAACGGAATCTGACGCCTCTTGATTTTTATCATCAATATGTCGAAGGTTCGCTCCGGGATTACGTAGCCATTGTCAATGAACCGACGGAGATCATGCCTCTTAATAAACCCATCCAGTTCCATGGAGTGGAAAACATGGTGGGCCGCGATATGCTGGCACTTAATTTGCCGCAAAAAGAGATGGAAGCGCTCTGCGTCAAACAGCTTGAAGCTGGAGATGCCATTTGGTTTGCCTGCGATGCTGGGGCTTATGGAGCGCGGAAGGAAGGCGTTTGGGATCCTGAGAGCGTTTGCTGCGAGGCCCTTTTGGGCGGATTTTCAACAGCTATGCCCAAAGGCAGGCGCCTCGAGTATAACAGCAGTTCGGCAACGCATGCCATGATCCTTGTAGGCGTTCATTTTGATGAGACAGGTGTGCCCGACCGCTGGAAAATTGAAAATTCCTGGGGCAAGGATGTAGGCGACGGCGGTTATTTCGTCTGTTCCGAGAAATATTTCGAGGACTTTGTATACGAAGCCGTTATCCATAAAAAGCACTTGACGGAAGCACAGCGCAAGATGCTTGAAGAAGAACCGGTCATCATCAATGCTTGGGATGAGGATCACTGAAAAATTCTAAAATGTTCTTGACATTCCCCTAAAAATTGTGTAAGATATCACAGTCAGCTGTTTTAACGGAGTGGTACTCAAGTGGCTGAAGAGGACGGTTTGCTAAATCGTTAGGAGGGTTAAACCTCGCCAGGGTTCAAATCCCTGCCACTCCGCCATATTGGATGATAAGCCTTCAGGAGCAATCCTGAAGGCTTTTTTA